>CAZGAZ010000007.1:0-72293 GCA_964523835.1 uncultured Ruminococcus sp. | reverse complement strand
CATTTGCAGGTGCCAGACAATTCAAGCATTTCGCATACAAAGTCACATTTCATTTACACAGGTAATTCACAATTGCCTGTCGCCCACAGCGCAGTAGTGGAAAACAAAGCCCTCTCCCCGGCGTGTGAGGGGCACAAAGCCCTCTCCCCGGCGTGTGAGGGGCACAAAGCCCTCTCCCCGGCGTGTGAGGGGCACAAAGCCCATTCCCCGGCGTGTGAGGGGCACAAAGCCCATTCCCCGGCGCATGAGGGGAAACAAAGCCCAGCGGCGTCTGAGCGTTCAACCGTATTGCCCAAAACATCAAGACAAAATCCCCAAAGTGTGGTATACTGTAATTACAGTAACATTATTGTGGTGATCATATGAATAAATTTACAATTTTGTCTCAGGCTCTTGATTTCATTGAGGAAAATCTCACAGGGGAGATCACTCCCGAAATGTGCGCCGAGAAATGCTGCTATTCGCTGTCCAATCTCCAGAAAATGTTCCGCTGCGCCTTTCATATAGGCATAGCAGACTACATTTCCCGCCGCAGGCTCACAATGGCGGCAAAGGAGCTTATCGAAACAAACGGCACCGTTCTCGGGATAGCACTGAAATACGGCTACAATTCCCACGAGGTATTCACCCGTGCATTTGTGCGGCTGTGGGGAGTAACGCCCAAGGAATTCCGGAAAAGCAGCGGATTTTACGAGATCTACCCCAAGCTGGCGGAGTTCAGGACAATGACCGACGAAAGGGGAAATATTATGAGTTTATGGAAAAGATTTGACGTTTCGCACCTGTACGATTTCATCAGCGAGCGCAGGGGAAAATATGTCCTTTGCTTCGATATGGCAGGCCTCTTGTATATCAACGATACCTACGGCAGAGCGGCAGGAGATATAGCCATTGCCGAGGGACTGCGGCGTATGGACAGCGCCGCCGAGGAAGGTATGCTGCCGATACGCATAGGCGGAGACGAGTTTGTGCTGATAACGGACCTGTCCGACAGGGAAGCTGCGCAAAAGCTGATGGAAAAGATACTCAGCGAAAACGGGAAAACGTGCGTTTCGGGAAATAACGAATTTCCCGTATCTATGCGTGCGGATATCGACGTGATACCCGACAAGGGGACTATCCGCTACAACGAGCTTTTTGAAAAGCTGTACATTTCCTGTTACAATGCAGAGCATAAAGACCAAAGCTAAACCCTGAAATGCCCGCATAACAAAAGAGACCCGTTTGCAGCATACACCGCAAACGGGTCCAACCTGTTTAATTTGCCCGGTCAACGCATTTGAGCGTTACCGGGAATCAAAATACATAACGCATCCATTACATATAGCAAGCGCCCCCCGGCGGCACGCCGGTTAATGGCTCGAATTCAGATGACTGCCCTTGTTAACGTCCACCGCCGTAGCGCCGAAGTAGTTGACGACCTTCTTGCCCTTAGCGGAATTTGTCAGTTCATCGTAAATTGCCCGCCGCCTGCCCTCCAGGTGAGCCATAGCCCGCTGCTCTGTCTCCATGGCGGTCTCGGTCACGCTTTTAAGCTCCCGTATCCTCTCCGAAAGCTCCAGCATAGACCCCGTAAGCCCGGAAATTTCTTCAAAGGAAAGCAGCCGCTTTATCTCGTTTCTGCGGTCAATGGACTGCTGATTAATCAGGCTGCGCATATCCGCCGAAATGCCGTCCACCGCCGTAACGATCTCCTGCCTGCGCTCGATCAGCTCCTCCACGCCGTCAATATCCTCATAAATTATGCGGGAGGTAATATCGTTAAAGTGCCTCATCTGCTCGATCTTTCTGTCCACAAGCTCCAAAATTCTCGGGTCCATATTATCACCCTTTCCTAAATTTTCCGGAATTTTTTCCCTTCCGAAAAAATATCCAATGTCCTGACAGCCCCGTGATCTATCGTTACCGGGAAACAAAATACATAACGCCGCCGTCCTATACAGCGATTGGCAGCATGTGCAATAGCATTGCCTCTATTTAGCCATTTTCCCCGCTTCCTCAAAAGCGTCCCTTATCTGCTGAACCATGGGGAGGATCTCCTTGATAAGCTCGGCATTTTTTTTCATATTTGCTTCTAAGATCTTCTCACGGAAATATTGATAAAGGGTCGCCAGATTATTGGAAATTTCGTACTTTACTTTCAGATGAGCGTCCAGCGCATCCACGATCTCCCCCGCCCTTGTCAGGGAATTGTGCGCCTTGGGAATGTCCTTTTCGTCAATAAAGATAATAGCCTTGTTAAGCTCCAGTATCATTTTGTCGTACAGGGCAATAAGCAGCTGCGCAGGTGTCATAGTCGTTACCGACTGCTGCATATATTTCTGGTATGGATTCATTTAACCTGTGACCCGCTTTCTATTAACAGGGCGAAGCGCACGGCACTGTGAGGCACTTTAAGCACTGTGAAACTGTCGTTGTGTCATTGTTCCCTTGTGTCATTGTGCCTTGTGCCCTTGTGCCATAGCGCCCGCCGCTCCGCCTTTTTTCACATATTATCTCTTAGCTCTCCGAATTGCTCATGCCGTACAGGGTAGAGTTGAACAGCGAGGAGGACTGATTGCTCATATTCATCATATAAGTTTCAAGAGTCGAATACTGCTTCCACAGCCGCTCATACTCAGTCTCATACCTTGTGTTAAGGCGTTCAATGACTTTCTGCATAGCCTCGATCTGAGAATAGATCATATTCTTCTTCTCCGACCTCGTGCCTGCAACGCCCGCCATAGAGGTAAGCAGACCCTTAGCATTGCCTCTGCTGTCGGTCTTTGTATCAACAGCCGCATTAACAGCATTGTTGAGCCTTGCAGCCAGACCGTTTTCGGGATCGGTAAAGAACGCCGCCAGCTCATCGCCGTATCTTTCGATCGCAGCGTCAAGTGTAGCCTCGCCGCCGTCCATAAATCTCAGCTTGCCGTATTCGGTGTAATCATTGGAGGTGTCAATACCCAGAGCCTGAATGGTGAAGCCGCCCACATTGCCGTTGATCGCACTGCGGAGCTTGTTAAATACCTTGGTAAGAGTGGTATCTCTGTAGAGCATACCTGTCTTTGCCTGCTCCTCCCACTTCTCGATCTCCTTATCGGACATTTCCTCTTTCTGCTCCTCGGTAAGAGGCTCATAATAATCGTTGCCGTCCTTGGGGCGTGCGGTGCTTATCTGAGCGTAAATGTCGTCCAGCAGCTTGTTGTAGCCCTCCATGAAGTTTGTGATAACTTCCTTGATCTTGCTGTTGTCCTTAGCAACATTTACCTTGATCTCCTCAGCCCTGCCCGCTGCAATGTCGGTCTCGTCAAATTCTTCCACATCGTCAATACCGAAGGTAGTGCCGTCAATGGAGAATACATTGGAAGCGCTTTCAAGAGTAACGCCGTTAACGGTTATCATACCGTTCTCGCCGCTCTTTATCATGCTGCCCTTAATATCGCTGCCCACAAGCTTGTATGCGCCGAAAGCATTGTCAATATCAGCCATAGCCTTGGAATCTATCTTGTTGCCCTCGCTGTCAACAGCGCTTTGATTAAGCACGTTTTTACCGGTAACGGTAAGTCTGCCTGTCTCCTCGTCATAGGCAAATATTGCATTGCCGTCCTTGTCACGGGCGTCTATCATATCCTGAATGGTAACTGCGCCGTTCCCGCCTGTGCCCTTGACGTCGATTATCTCGTCCGTGCCTTCCTTAACGAAAGCCAGGCTGCTGCCTGCAACAACGTGAGAAGTATCAAATGCATCGGTAGCAAAGTTAGAATACTTTCCGTTGTAGGAAAGTCCTGTATCAATGGCATTGACCTTGCCCTTAGCCTCCACTGTAGCCATCTCGCCCCGGGGGTCAAAGGAGATGTTCGCCACGCCGTCAGAAATGCTTACGCTGAATTTGCCCGCAGCGTCATTGCCGAAAGCAGCCGCATAAGCCTCATTGAGAGCGTCTGCATAATCGCTTTCGGAATAATCCTTGTACTTCTTTTCGTAGCCCAGAGATTGGAGATAAGCGTCAGCCTTGGTGTAGCCCTCTATTTCCGAACCGTCAGCGCTTATAAGCTTGTTGTTCTCAACAGTAAAGAGAGTTGTGCCGTCCGCATTGGCATAGGTAACATAACCCGTGTCCGCATTGAGATATTTATATACCTCCTTGCCCGTCAGCTCATCGCCGCTGTTATTAACATATACAGCCGCATTATCATAAGTCTTATCGCTTCCGTCCGCACCCTTATACGTGAATGAACTGTACTCCTGATGCTGACCGAGGCCGGTAATGCCGAGCTTTGTGCCGTTGATAATGATATCGTCGCCATCGGCAAAGCCCGAAGCCGAAGCGGTAAATTTAAACTTAACGCTCTCGTCAAGAGACTTGCTGCCGAACTCCGCATATGTAGGCGCACTGCCCAAAGCCGTGCCGTCAATATTAAACAGGGAGTTAAGCAGGTTTCCGCTTGTCTGAGTAAGCTCCAGAGACGAGCCTGCACCTGTGGTGGCAGATTCGAGCGTAAAGGACTGAGTGAGCCCGCTGAAAGATATCTTCACGCCTGCGTCGGACTTGTTTATCTCGCTCATCATATCGCTGATCTTGGTATCCTTGTCAAAGGTGAAGTCAACGCCGTTGATGGAGAAGTTAAAGGTACTCCCTGTGAGCTTGTTGGTAAAGTCCACGCTGCCCAGAGTAGCCTGAGTGGAAATGGTGTTGGAAGCGTCATTTTCAAGACCCACAGCGTCGCTGTAGCCAACGGTGAATATGTGGGAAACCTTGTCGCCCGCCATATTGTCAAGGGTCAGCTGCCAGTCGCCGCCGTCGCCATATTTGAACTGAGTAGCATGACCTGCGTCATCCTTTTTGAGAACGCCCTCAAAGCTCTTGTTCAGAGCGTCAAGGAAATTCTGTCCCGAAGCGTTCGCATCCGGCTCTTTCATAAAGGTAACATTCTTTGTTACGCCGTCCAGAGTAACCTTAACGGTCTTTTCTCCTACTACAAAGGGATCGGAAAAGTCAAGCTGAACTCCTCTTGTGGCAATGTTCTCCCCGCCCAGCTTTGCAGCCGTAGCCTTTTTGAGAGCGGTAATGGTGTAGTCCCCGGGAGTAGCCGAAGAGCTTGCGGAAACATTCAGCCTGTCGTTGGAGGATGTAGCCTTGTTGGACTTCATGACCGCATTTGCACGGATGGAATCCGCAGAGGTAATGTCCAGATACTTGCTCTGGAATTCCTGGATCTTAGAAATAATATCCCTGTATGCCTCCTGCTTCCACTGGAGCTTCTGAAGCTTCTGTTTGCGGGAGTTGATCGCATTGGTGGTGTTGGCGGTAGCTGCCTTTATAAGGGACTCGGTGTCAAGACCCGAAATAAGACCCGCCATTCTTGCTGTTTCTTTTACGGTTGACATAATGCACTCATCCTTTCGTTAATGCCTCTGCAAAATAACCTTTGCATCGGCTTTTCATTTGATCCCATTGAGCTGGTTTGGCGTAGGCTTGTCGGTAAGGAAGCTGTTCATAAAGTCAATGGAGACCTTGTTCACAGCAGCCTGAACGTTAAATTTACCCGATTCGTAAATTTCCGAGCGGATAATTTTAACATCACGGGGGGCGTCAATTCCAAGCTTCACCTTGTCCTTGCCCGCCTCCATCACCGTAACGGTAATGCCCTCGCCTATATGAAATCCCTCTCCGCTTTTGCGGGTAATAATCAGCATGACTATTCACCCTCCTTAGCGAACACGGGGAATTTTATCGGATAATTCTCCGCCGCAATGACCTGACCGCCCAAGCGGTTTGCGGTATTGATAATAACAGGGCTTTTCATGTTCACCGTCGAATCCATATTATTCTCGGGGATAACAGCGATAACATAGAACGCAGCGTCCTTCTGATCGGTAATTTCCAGAAAGGAAATATCCTCGTCCGGAACCGTCACCCGATAATCCGGACAGAATTCAAACGGACTGAACATAATAAAGCAAAGGGACGGATTTTCGGTACTTTGCAGCCACACAGGGGACTTGCCCTCCCCCAAAGGCGTCAGCAATATAAACTTTTTCTCATCCTCAAAGGCGAAAAGCCCCTGAGGGAATGTGATGATCTCCTTTTCCGAGATCTCTATCTCATCAAAATCCCTGGTTTTCACCGTGATCTTTTCGGAACTTTTCACTTCAGCCATACCGATACCTCATTCCTTTTCTGCGGCCCTTTCGGGGTATTACCCCTCATACCCGGGCGCAGCGCTTCTCGGGAAATAAATGGGCTCGCCCACATATTCTATCTCCACCTTCGGCAGCTGGTTCACGATAAACTCAATATTCCCGGGAACGAATTCCATTTTCGGGCGCATATTGGTATCCCAGTCCATGCTGAGGGGGTCTGCATGATAGTTAATGCTCAGAGTGTTGCCCGTCCAGCTGATGTCGGGGGATTCCTTGGGCAGGAACTCCATAATGGTCTCCATAGTCCTTGAAACCTTCTGCGCAGCAATATCCGGAGGCGTTGTCTCTCCTCTTGCCAGAGCGTCGCCCTCGTTCACAATGGTGGCTATTGCCTGATAGGCGACGGAAATTCCTTTCTGCGCCTCATCTCTTGCAAACGTGTCAATATTCTTGTGCCCGTACCCGAGGCTCTCCCTGGGCGCTGTGTTATCGATCTGTACCTTTATTGGATCTGCCTGGATCTGCATAAGCCCTGGATCTCTGTGGATCTTTACGGAGGGAGCGCTGCTGTCCTGCCGCAGCTCCGCCCTGGTAACATTTACTTCAATGTCAATCGGAACTCTTGTTATCTGCAGTAATTGACTCATTGATGTACAACCCCTTTCGGAAATCTTAATCTACACAAGCCCCCGGCCCGCATAAGACCTGCAAAGCCGCAAGCTTTATATCCGAAGTTCCTGTAAGCCTTTATGACTTACAAGAACATCTTATTATATTTTAAATAAAGTCGAACAGGCTCTTGGGAAGAATATTAGCGCCCATGGACAGCGCCGCATTGTAGGCAGCGTCAACGGTTTTCCAGTTGGTGATCTCTTCCTCCAGATCGCAGCCCTCCAGCTCATTCTGCTTTTCCAGCAGACTCAGGCGGTAGACCTCGTTCTTATCCGTGTAATAATCCATATCATTCTGCTTTATTCCAAGGTCGGTGATCTTCTGGAGAACCTTTGTATTGGCAGCCTCCAGCTTGTCGATGTACCTGTTTACCGAAGCCCTGTCTCCTGCTCTCATAGCTTCTGCGCAGTCATAGATGAGCTGCATAAGGTTGTAGCTGTCGCCGTCCTTGTCAGTGCCCCAGCCTGTGATCTCCGCACCGTTAAGGCATACGTTAAGGGAGGTGGAATCAAGCTTAGAATAATTTATACCCAGACCGATATCCACGTAAATGGGCTTAGCTCCCGGGAATGCATTAACATCCGCCAAAGCGTCCATACCGATCCCCGTGTCGATCTTTTTGCTGCCCTCCACATTGCCGCTCCTGTCGTAGTAAACGATAGTGCCGCCATTTACGGCTTTCAGCAGATTGTCGCCCTTCAGATCAACGGGAATGTCGTTGTAGCATACGACTCTGTCCATAACAGCCCCGCTGCGGTCGAACTCGCCGTTTACCTTAAAGTCAAAGGACATGGGCTCTCCGCCGTACTTTTCCATGTAATTGCCCTTTACCGAGTAAGCATTTCCCTCGTAGAACGCAGGGTCGTCTATCTTGACGCCGCTTCTGGTGATTATAGCCGAGCCGTCGTCGCTTATCTTGGAATCCTCACCCATGTTAACGGTGTAATCGTCTGTCCGGACATACTGCTTTGTATCCTCATCATATTTATATGTTATGGAAACAGTCTCATCAAAGGGCACATCCTCCTTGCCCTTTTCATTGTAAAGCTTAAAGGTAACGCTCACCGTGCCGTCCTCATTGTTCATTGATCCCTCGGGAAGCTTTGCATAGCTCTCGTCGCCCAGTGCAAGAACGCTTTCATCATCATTAAGATTTATCGCCCTGCCCCACTCGTCATGAGCCGCATTGACCTCAAGCTCGGTCATAAGAGCGTCCTTGGGTATAGCGTAAACTTCATTGTCCAGAGCGTCCTTTATTGTAACGCCGCCGCTCAGTGTAAACGTATCCCCGGATACAGTGCAGCCCATCTCAAAGGTCGCAGGATAAGGCACGCCGTCTGCGTCATAAAGGCTGATCTTGATCTTATCGCCGTCCAGCACGCCATCATAGCTGTTTCCGTTAACATCATATATGGTAACATTGCCCTTCATGCCGCCCTCAGCCTTGTAGGAAGCCTTCTGCAGGTCTCCTCTCTCAAAGGTAAGCCCGTTCAGCACATCCGGAGTGATAACGCTGCCTCTCTCCTTGCCGCCCTGATTGTAGAACTCCACCTGCTTCATAAACATAACGTTTGCAGGCTCAGCCGCATCGCTGGCAGGGTTATTGTCGGAGGTAACAGCCGCCGTGTCTGTCTCATTGCCGAAAGGTCTCGTTCCGTCCAGCAGTATCTCATTGCCGTCCTTATCAAAAACCCTTACAGAGGAATGCACCGTGAAGGGCGTTGTATCATTGCTGCAGGAGCCGAACATCTGCCTCTCCGCATAATCCGAGTTCATATCCGTGATAATGTGGTCGGCAAGCTCGGATATCTCCTGAGCCACAATGTTGAGCTGGGTCTGATCCATAGTATCCTGTATCGAGCAGACCTTCTGCTTTACATTCATATAAGTTTTGTCCGCAATATCGTATAAAGCGTCCTCGGCAGCATAGAAGAAATCCTTGGCCGTCTTGCAGTTGCTGTCGTAAATATCGAGATTGGCAAGAGCCTTTCTTACATGAGCCGCCTTAGCCGCCGACGAAGAATCCTCGGAAGCCCTGCTGTATTTTCTCTGGCTCAGAATTTTCTGCTCGCTTTTAAGCAGCTTGGAAAGCAGCGTGTTGCTGCTGTTGAGGAAATTCTGGGTATATGCCTTGGTTGTAACTCTCAAAGTAATTCACTCCTTAATTATTTCAAAACGTATGGCCCTATGAAAAAGCTTTATTTCAATTACAGTCCGACTCTGCCCGTGCCGTTTATCAGCTTGTCGAGCATTTCATCAAGAGCGGTCATCATTCTGGAAATAGCATTGTACCATTTCTGATAGGTCATCATATTAGCGCCCTCTTCATCCATGTTTATTCCCATGACCGATTCTCTGTCCTCTTCAACCAAAGAATACATTTTGCTGGCATTTTCAAAATCGCCCAGCTCATACTCCAGCTTTGCGCCTATGGTCTCTCCGTAATTCTGCACAAAGCCCTCCAGTGAATATTTATCCTTTTCAGCGCCGAAGCTTATCTCTCTGGTGAATACTTCCAGAATATCGTTAAGCTTGGAGCTGTCCAGCTGATCGTAATTGTAGTCCTCATCATTGGTGCCCTCGGGGTGAACGACCCTCAGAGCGTTGGCTATCCAGCTTTCGGCAACCTTAAGGTTGGCAGTGGTCATAGCCCCGTCAAACTCAAACATCTCAAAGCCGTACTTGTCTATGAGATCCTCTTTATGATCTTCATAATCCTTCTGCTGTGCAGCATTAAGCTGTGCGTCTGCGGCAATGCCGTTTTCCAGCTTGTATTTTTCAAGGGTTATGGAGTTGTTGTAATCCTCGAAAACGCTGTTGAACTGGCTTACTATCGCCTTGGACAGCGCCCTTATGGTCTCCTTGAAATATTTGACTCCGGGATACTCATTTCCCTCCGGAACCGAATAAACTCCCTCGCCGTTGTACATATCGAAAAGACCCTTTACCGAACCGGCGGTTATCGTCCCTGTCTCCTCGGAAATTGTGATAGCATATTTGGGATATTTAAGAGTTGTAAGATCCTTGCCCATAGCCGCAGCCTGTTCACGGATATTTTCCTTGAAAATGGGGTCGTAATAAGCCTTGTCCGCCTCCGCCCAGTCGAGATGATCTTTACCCAGCTGAACCAGCGCCATTATTTCCTTCTCAAAGTTGTAGGCCTCTTCGACCTCGCAGTCGCCTATAAGCTGATTGAAGTCACGAATGGTTTTCTCGGCCCTTCTCAAAGCTTCCTTATCATCTATCTCCTCGCACCGTTCATTCATGCCGTCTACCTGAATACCCTTGGCAAGAACGCTCAGAAGCTGAGGATAAGCCTCTCTCTGAGTCTTTTGCCACTGAGAGGTGCTGTTGAGGGAGCTTATGTACATTTCAGCGTAATCCTCTTCAATGCAGCGGCCGTCCAGATGTCCCTGAACCTTTACCACAAAGCTTTCGCCGTTGCCGTAGTCGGTCACTGCCCTTACCTTTACATCCTTGGACACGCCGCTGCCGCCCTGGGCTATGCTGTCAAGGTCTGTTATTTCCCAGTCGTTGCCGAACTTATCCTTTAAAATGTTGCCGTCATCATCGGCGTAGTAGTATTTCGTATCCTTAAGGTTGAAAATCTTATCGACCCTGTCGCCGTTCTCATCGAAAAATCCGCCGTCGCCGTCGGAATACAGCCCCGTGAACGTGCCGTTTGCGAAATACAGCTCCGTCCCCTGAGGAATATCGCCGCTGCGCACATCCGTTATCTTATCCCCGTTGCTGTCCACCAGCTGCTTGCCGTTGCGGTCGTAAAGAGCCGTTTCTATAGGAAATTCCAAAAATTTCGAGTTGTACTCGTTCCCGTCATCGTCCGTTACAATATCCTTTTTGGGATTAAACTTCATATCCGTCTTTGCGTATCTGTCCCCCTGCACAAGGGTAACGTCATGGCAGGTAACGGTGTAAGTGCCGTCCTTCTGCTCCTCCACGTAAACATTCATATACTGGCTCAGTTCATCCGCAAGCCTGTTAAAGGTGTCCTTAAGTTCCAGAGGCCCGTAGGTGATATCCGCCCTGTAGTTTTCATCGTCCAGTTCCATAACGATGTCGTTCATGTTCACATAGCCGCTTTTGATCTGCGCATTGAGATCGCCCATCTGCTTTAAAATGGAGTTGATCTTAAAATTGGTATCTTCAATATCACGGGAAGTCCCCGCCATGACCTCGTCTATTCTCATATCAAAGTTCTGGAGAACGTTAGCGACCGACTGCGCCTTTTTCTGAGCAACATTTGCCAGATCCTTTCTGTCCGCAGACTCAGCCGAGAAATCCTGGAACGCCGCCTTTAAATTGCCGAGGATAGCCGCAAAGCCCGTTTCCTCATTCTCCACATCATCAAGAACATCCTCCAGCTCGCTCAGCACGGAGGTCCTTGCGCCTATAGCGCAAAGGTCGCCGCTGTACTTTCTCACCTGAGTGTCCAGCAGCTTGTTGCGGATCTGAGTAACGCCGATACCCTCAGCGCCCATACCCGCCAGATTATCTGTCCTGTAGCCCTTTATATTGGAGGGCGCAGCAATAGAGCAAACATCCAGCCTCTGCCTCGAGTAGCCCGGGGTGGCAATATTCGCTACATTGTTGAGTGTAAGATCAATAGATTTCTGAGCAAGCTGCAAGGCGTCCCTCGCAACGTGTATTCCAAAAAAGCTTGAAGCCATTTCAAATCGTTCCTTTCCGAATTTAAGCGTTGGTAGACATCGTAGTATTTATCGCATTTTCCTTTTTCACATCACCGTGACCGTTGTATGTGTCCAGGCCTCCGTTTCTCATGCGGATCTTTTTGAGCCGTTCCGCAACAATAATGCTGGCGGTGTCGTTTATTTCCTTGATTTTCAGCACCATCTCCGACAGCGCCCTGTATCTTTCGTCCAAAGCGGCTCTGTACTCATCGGGCGCACCCTCCACAATATCCGCAAAGGTCACGTTATCCCCGGTGATCCCTATGCGGCGTTTTTCCAGCGAACCGCTTTTCATAATAAACGCCTGCTCCGTGGAAAGGGATTTCGAGAGCTTTTCGATCTCGCCCTTGTTCAGCATATCCATCTTTCCGTATTCAAACTTCAGGAACTCACGGAAATGAGCGTTGTATTCATCAAAAAAAGCTATAAGCGCAGGATAATCCATAAGCCATTGCACCTTTCATAAGGTCAGATGTTACAGGCCGTAAGCAGACCTTGCCGCCCCGCCTTGACATCCCGTTTGATTTACCGGGTCACAGCCCCTTACAGCCGCCCGACAGCCTGTATGAACCGGATACAAAGCCCTTGTACCCGGGAGCAGCTCCCTTGCCGGCAGCCTTTCCGACAGCTTCGGGGCAGCTGTTTACAGCCCTAATATCGAATCAGCCACATCTTCCGCAGAAACATTGTAGCTGCCGTCCTTAACAGCACTGTTCAGCGCCTTTATCCTTTCGGGAGAGGCAGCGCTGTCCGCAGCGGATCTTGCAGCCATGCGCAGAGTATCCGCAAAGCTTGCACGGGCATTGCCCGCACTGTCCGCACCGGAAAAGTCGAACTTGTCAACATTTCTTCCGGATGCAGACCGCCCCGCATTGCGTTTTCTTCTTTCCGCAGGCTCTGTATTGTATCTGTAAGCATTTACCGCAGAGGATAGATTTTTAATGGTCATAAGTCATAGCTCCTTTCATCTTGAAATAATTCAGCTTTTAACTCTAATACATATATCGGCACGGCACGCCAAATCTTTAACCTTAAATTTAAATTTTTTGTTAAATTTTGATTAATTTTCCGATAATTTTATAAATGCACATTTGCACAGCCTATAACAGGGCATTTTCGCCGTCCTGTTTTTTGAAAATTCCCGAAATATTTTCAGGAAAAAGCTAAAGTCCGCCTGTACTGTCGTTACAAACGTCTCCGGAAGTTACCCATTTATGGAAACACAATAAAAGAACAGCGGCATTTCATTTGATACCGCTGTTTTTCACCGTATTATCCCCCGCAGTTTGCGCCGAGGCACTAAACAAAGCATTATAAATAAAAATGTTTCAGCCGTCATATCTTCTCGACCGGTATCCAGATCTCGCAGTAGTCGTCCTTTCCGAAGTAAGCTTCTATATCATAATTACCCGACAGCCTGTATTCCCTGCAATTTGGCAGCCATTCATTCCATATTCGTGTATTTGTGCTTTGCAGGGTCTCGACCATAGGCCCCCTGCACGGAAAGACCGCCCATGTCCCGGCAGGCAGCGTCCGGCTCGCATACCCCTCGGGAATATCCTTCTGCGGACAGTAATTATCCGCAATACAATACTCGAAATCCTTGTCGTTCGTATCAAATGAAAGCCCGTACATACCCATAATATTTTTCGCATCGGGACTTTTCATATGCTCCTGCCAGAACTTCGGTATCTCCTCATAACAGTTTTCATGCATAAAGCGCCTTGATATTCCGACCACCGTAAACGCAGCCTTTTCAACGATTTTGTACTCCATAACAGTACCGCCCTCCAATGTTAATTTGATTTTGAGCGGCGCAAATGATTTGAGCTTTGCACCGCTTTCCTTTGCAGCAGAGGGAGAAACGCCATGAAATTTAGTAAAAGCACGGGTAAAGCTGTCATGAGATTCGTAGCCGTATTTCATAGCAATATCAATTACCTTAACATCGGAACGGGATAATTCCTGTGCAGCAGCGCTGAGCCGTCGGCTGCGAATATACTCTCCTACCGTAAAACCGCAAAGAGCGCTGAATATTCTTTGAAAATGAAATGATGAAACATACGCCTTTGCAGCAATGTCGCCAATGTTCAGATCCTCCGTGAGATTGTCCTCGATATACTGTACTGCATTCTGAATTCCCTCAGCTAAACCGTTCATGCCGCCTCTCCTCTCTTATGCTGTGATCTTATTATATCATGATCGGATCATAGTCTGCCCGACTTTTTGTGCTTTGAAGTGTAGAATTTTCCGATACTCGTTTGATCTGCACCGAATTATTTTCATAATAAATACATTGTATCATAAATAAACCGGAAAAGTCAACTACAGGAATTTACTTAATTTACAAAAAAATTCCTATCTCCGATTGACTTTTTATAAAAAACGGTATATACTATAAATAATGAACAAATCATCCAAAAAACGGCAAAACAAAATTTTGCCCGAAGGATGAAACAGGAAAGGAAGTTTTTTATGAGCGAATGCAACGGAAGCTGTTCCTCCTGCGGCTCGGACTGCGCAGAGAGAAAAGCCCCTCAGTCCTTTATCGAAAAGCTGGGCGAGGGCAGCAGCGTTAAAAAGGTAATAGGCATAGTCAGCGGCAAGGGCGGCGTGGGGAAGTCCCTTGTTACGGGGCTTTTAGCGGCGGAGTTTGCCAAAAAGGGCAGCCGCACGGCAGTGCTTGACGCAGATATAACAGGCCCGTCGATACCGAAAATTTTCGGCATAAACGAGCGCTGCATGGGTTCGGAAAAAGGGCTGATACCCCTTACAAGCCAAAAGGGCGTTAAGATAATGAGCATAAATCTGCTGCTGGAGAACCCCTCGGATCCTGTGATATGGCGGGGGCCTGTTATAGCAGGGGTGGTAAAGCAGTTCTGGAACGAGGTCATATGGGAGGATGTGGACTATATGTTCGTGGATATGCCTCCGGGAACGGGGGATGTGCCCCTGACGGTGTTCCAGTCGATACCGCTGGACGGTATTATCATAGTTGCGTCTCCGCAGGATCTGGTGTCCATGATAGTGGGGAAGGCTGCGGGTATGGCGAAGATGATGAACATTCCCATTCTGGGGATAGTGGAGAATATGAGCTATATCGAGTGCCCCGACTGCGGGAAGAAGATATATATGTACGGTCAGAGCCATGTGAGTGAAACGGCTGAGCAATACGGTCTCGGTGTGTTGGGCAGTCTGCCTGTAGACCCCGACATTGCCGCCAAATGCGACAGCGGCAGGGTGGAGGATATCGAGGATAAATGGCTGAGCGAGGCTGTCAAAGCCATTGAGGCAGTGGAAGCAAAGCCCAAAGAATAGAGGCAAGAAAATAAGAAGCAAGAGGCAAGATGAGTAACGCAAACAAACGTCACCCCCCACTCGGGTTTCCAAAGGGGGGACCCCTTTGGCGGGTCAGAGGGCAATATGTTTTTTCAAAACAGCCCCCTCTAACAGCTGCCGCACATAAAAGCGTTTCAGGAGCACCCCCGAAAACCGCCGCCCGTAAGGGCGAAATCTCTGACAGACACCAGAAGTTAGAGAGTCGTAGCTTGTAAAATTTTCCTTGCACACCGAACATAAAAATCAATCCCCCATTGCGCCGACCGCCAAAACATATTTTCCCCCCAAAAAAACATTAAGAAAGACCGGTGAGAACAGATGAAAAAGTTTGCCCGACTTGCCACCATAAACAAAAAGGCCGTGAGAGCGCCCGACGAGCTGGTGAAGATCGCCGAGGACAACTACTCCGCCTACATAGAAGAAGCCGCCCGAATGATAGCGGACAAGCCCGATAAGCCCATGGTGCTCCTTTCGGGGCCGTCCGGGTCGGGGAAAACCACAACCGCCCTGCGGATATGCGGCAAGCTGAGGGAGTGGGGCAAAAATGTCCACACCCTTTCCATGGATAATTATTTCCTGCCCATAACGAAAGAGAACCAAAAAGACCTGCCCCGTGACGAAAACGGACAGATAGACCTGGAATCCCCTATGCGGCTGGATATCCCCCTGTTTTCAAGCCACCTGAAAATGCTGGCGGAGGGGGAGGAAATACAAATGCCCCGCTTCGACTTTGCCACCCAGTCCCGAGGGGAATCCACCCCCGTAAAGCGGCATAAAAACGAAATAATCATAATCGAGGGCATTCATGCCCTTAACCCCATGGTCACAGGCCATGCGGAGGATTTTTCCCTGGGGCTGTACGTGTCCGTGCGCACGGGGCTGAGAGCGGAGGACGGTGCGCTTTTGCGCCCGAAGCAGGTGCGGCTTATGCGGCGGCTCTGCCGTGACAGGCTGTTCCGCAAAAGAAGCTACAGGGATATTTTCGCCATGTCCGAAAGCGTTTCACGGGGAGAAGAAATGTACATACTGCCCCATAAGCACAGGGCGGATTTTGACGTGGACACCTTTATGGCATATGAACCGTCGGTTTATCGGGCGGTTCTGCTGGACGAGCTGAATGCCGAGCTGTTGTCTCACGAGCTGGACAGCTTTCCCGACTGCGGCGAGATACTGCGTTTCCTGCGTGATACCTCTCCCGTTGACCTTGATGTGCTGCCCGGCGATTCGCTCATAAGGGAGTTTGTGGGCGGAAGCGTGCTGGAGTATTGATTAGAGGTTAGATAATCAGAGACTAGAGGCCGGAATTTTGTGAACTGTTAACATTGTCCGACCCTCTAAAAAGGAGAGAACCATATGCGTGAAAGTATTCTGACAATTCCCATAAGTGAAATATTGGAACCCAAAGAAGGCTGCCCCATTTGCCGTATGAGGGATATGCTGGAGAGGCGGACGGTGGAATATATTATGGGCGCTGCCATGATGGAACCCGATGTGCGGATAGAAACTAACCGTGCAGGCTTTTGCTCAGTGCATTTCTCCCAGATGCTCAAACAGAAAAACCGCCTCTCCCTGGCGCTTATGCTGCAAACTCATCTGGACGAGACCCATAACAGGCTGTTTTCGAGAAAAAAGCTCTTTGAGCCGAAAAACGCCCGTAAGAAAAAGCTTTCCGAAATTAACGAAAGCTGCTTTGTGTGCGAAAAGGTGGACTGGGGAATGGAACGGCTTATGAGGACCTTTTTCGAGATGTACGGCAATGAGGATTTTGCAGCCGGGATGCGTGAGCAGGAATATATCTGCCTGCCCCACTTTGACCTGCTGACAAGTCTTTCGCCCTCATATCTGCCGCAAAAGGAGGCAGAGGGCTTCAATGCCCTTTGCGGCGAGCTGACGGAAAAATATATCCTTACCCTTTACGAGGACGTGTCCAAATACTGCTCCATGTACGACTACCGCAACACGGGCAAGGACGCAGACTGGGGCAATTCAAAGGACAGCATTGAACGTGCCGTAAAATTCCTGACCTCACGGGGGTAAGGGTCATCTGTAATCAAAGTAGTTGCCGATTAAAGGTATTTCTCCTGCCTGCGGCAGGAGAAATACCGCCATGCATATCCATTTTTAAAATGAAGACATTTTAAAAAGCGATTCATTCAGTGTTTGCCAAATAATATTAAAATTGTAAATTTACCGTTAATAAAAACGCTTGTCCTGTCGGCACAAATCGGCTCTTTAAGCGTTTTTTTGACGTTTGCGGGACATATACAATGCCGCTGCCGTGAAAATAAAAATCGAAATTTACAATTTTTCGGGGATTTTTTTATATTATATTTTTCTCCATGGTGATATACTTGCAAAAGACTTTTGAAATGCAGGATTTATACGTTAAAAAATTACCGTGATACATTGACGGAACAGCTTGGTTTTTGAGGGATATTGACAGAATCTGATTTTTACGAATGCCCTTTAAGCGGCTGTGCACAGCGGTTTAATGGCGCAAAAAAGGGAGGCGTTATAAAAATATGTTTCAGATAAAATGGCTTTGGAAAAATCTGGAGGGGTACAGGGCGGTGTATATATGTGCACTGATAATGACAATAATCCGACAGTCCATGTACATAATCACCCCCCACTACAGCAGCCGCATAGTTGACGAATACATTTACGGCGAAAATGCGGCGGAAAATCTTGCCAATAACCCGAACGGACTTATATGGCTGCTGGCGGCAATGGTAGGCTTTACGGTGCTGCGGACGATAATCACCTACACCTCGGGAATATGCTATGAAAAGGCTTCACAGGGGATAGTTTACAGGGTGAGGAACCATTTGTTTGCCAATGTTCAGCGGCAGGACTCGGACTTTTTCGACAAAAACCGCACAGGCGACCTTATGACCCGTATCAGCGGCGATCTGGACATGGTGCGGCACACTATTGCATGGATAATCAAGGCGATCCTGGAGTGCATTGTGCTGTATACGGCGTCGGTGTTCTTCTTTTTCTCCATTGACTGGCTTATGGCGCTGTGCATGATGGCGCTGACTCCTGTGATTTTTGCCATTACTATGAGACTCAGAAAGGTAATGGGGCCAAAGTATGTGACGCAGCGTGAAAAGCTTTCGGGGCTGAACACGGCCGCAGAGGAGAATATTTCGGGAAACCGTGTGGTAAAGGCGTTTGCACGGGAAAATTTTGAACAGGACAAATTCGACAAGCTTAACATGGAATACTCCGAGGCAAACAAGACGACCTCCCTTACATGGCTTAAATTTTACCCCTTTATCGAGGTAACGGCTCAGGGACTGGCTGTTGTTCAGCTCTTGGCAGGGGGAATGTTCGTTATAAGCGGCAGGATCACAGTGGGCGAATATACGGCGTTTTCGGGTCTTATATGGACAATGAGCAACCCTATGAGAATGCTGGGCAGCATTATCAACGATCTGGAGCGGTTCGTGGCAAGCCTTAACAAGATAATCGAGATATATTACGCAAGTCCCCTTATTACCGACCGTGCGGACGCTGCGGAGCACCCGGGCAGGCTGACGGGAAGCATTGAATTTAAAAACGTTTCCTTTTCCTATGACAAGAAAAATCCCGTACTATCGGACATTTCCTTTAAGATAGAACCGGGGGAGACCGTGGCGGTAATGGGCCCTACAGGCTCGGGCAAAACCACACTTGTGAATATGATCTCCCGGACCTATGACCCGGACAAGGGCAAGATCCTGGCGGACGGTATCGACCTGCGTATGATGAAGCTTCATGAGCTGCGGCGGAATATCGGCGAGGCAGGGCAGGATGTACTGCTGTTTTCGGACACCATTGAGGGGAACATTGCTTTCGGGCGCAGCGATATGTCCGAAGAGGAAGTGCACAGGTTCGCAGTTCTTGCGGCAGCGGACGACTTTATCAAGGAGACCTCGGAGGGCTATGATACCATTATCGGCGAGCGTGGCGTGGGGCTTTCGGGAGGGCAGAAGCAGAGAATCTCCCTGGCAAGGGCGCTGGCTGTCCGCCCTGCGGTGCTTATTCTGGACGACACCACCTCGGCAGTGGATATGGAAACTGAAAGGTACATTCAGAACAGCCTTGAAAATCTGGATTTTAAGTGCACCAAGATAATCATTGCCCAGCGCATTTCCTCTGCAAAAAACGCCGACAAGATAATTATTTTAAAGGACGGAAAAATTGCGGATATAGGTACTCACGAGGAGCTTTCAAAGCGCAGGGGGTATTACAAAGAGGTTTACGATCTGCAAAAGTAAGAAAAGCTAAACCGCCTGAAGTCCTATCACAAGGAGTGGAAAAAAATGGCAAGAAATAAATTCGATATAGACGAGACCCTTGAGACCCCTTTTGACATACGGCATTTTGCCCGTGCGCTCAAATATGTGGGGCGGTATAAGGGGTCGGTAATAACGGCTATGACAGTCAGTGTGACGTCCGCTGTTATCGGGCTTTGCTCCCCTCTTATAACCCAGTATGCGCTGGATGTTACCATTCCTGCGGGGGACAGAAGGGGACTGGTGATACTGTCGGGGCTGCTGCTTTTATCAATAATCGCAAGCATAAGCTTTTCCGCCCTCAGTTCGAGGATAATGACAAAAGCGGGGCAGAATATGATATACGACATAAGGCGTGACCTGTTCGAGCATTTGCAGAAGCTGCCCTTTGAGTATTACGACAGCCGCCCTCACGGAAAGATCCTCACAAGGGTCATAAACTATGTAAACAGCGTTTCCGACCTTTTGTCGAACGGACTTATCACCTTCGTGCTGGAAACGTTCAACATTATTTTCATATGCATTTTTATGTTTGCGGTAAGCCCGCAGCTTGCGCCTGTGGTACTGGCGGGAGTGCCCTTTTTTGCGGCGTTCATGATAGCCATTAAAAAGGCGCAGAGACGGGCGTGGCAACGGGTATCCAACAAATCCTCCAACCTTAACGCATACCTGCATGAGGGACTGGTGGGGGTAAGCATTACACGCAGCTTTGTCCGTGAGGCGGAAAACGAGGAGATATTTGACAGGCTGGCGGTGGAATACCGCAAGGCGTGGATGAGGGCGATCTACTTTTCCCAGGCGGTATGGCCTGTGGCGGACGTTATTTCAATATGCGTTTCCTCAGCGATCTATCTGGTGGGGCTTACGGTCATTGCTCCCCAAATGGGGATAACCGTGGGAACGATAGTTGCCATGACAAGCTATGCGGGGCGTTTCTGGCAGCCTATAATGAACCTTTCTCAGTTGTACAACACCTTTGTGAACACGATTGCGTATCTGGAGAGGATTTTCGAGACCATGGACGAACCTGTGACGGTCACAGACAAGGAAAACGCAGGGGAAATGCCCGAAATAAAGGGGGATGTTTCCTTTAAAAACGTTACGTTTGCTTATGAAGAAGGGGCGAATGTGCTGGAGAACCTTTCCTTTGAGGTAAAGGCAGGGCAGAGTATTGCTCTTGTCGGTCCTACGGGGGCGGGAAAAACCACTATTGTAAATCTTATTTCACGGTTCTATAATGTAAGTGACGGGCAGGTGCTTATTGACGGGCGGGATATAACGGATTTCACCCTGAGATCATTGCGCTCGCAAATGGGAATAATGCTTCAGGACAGTGTTATATTCAGCGGGACGATAAAGGAGAATATTCTTTACGGCCGTCCCGGGGCGACGGATGAAGAGGTACGGCAGGCGTGCCGTGTAGTGGGGGCGGATGAATTTATTGAGGAAATGCCGAAGGGCTTTGACACCGAAGTGAACGAGCGTGGCGCTTCGCTGTCGCAGGGGCAGCGGCAGATGATAGCCTTTGCAAGGACGATACTTGCCGACCCGAAAATACTGGTGCTTGACGAGGCGACCTCATCCATTGACGCCAAGACCGAGCGGTTCATTCAAAGCGGCATAGACCATTTGCTCAAGGGGCGCACTTCGTTTATTATCGCTCATAGGCTTTCTACCATAAGAAGCTGTGACAAGATAATGTACATATCCGAAAAGGGTATCTCCGAATGCGGGACTCATGATGAACTGATGAAGAAAAAAGGGCTATATTACAAGCTATGCATGGCGCAGAGCGTTTGAGCGAAAAAGCCGCCCGCAGAAACTGCGGGCGGCCGAGTGTTTTTATGATGAAAGACTAACCTTTTATCGCCATCGGAAACAACTCCAATTCGTGAAATTCTGATCTTAATTAGCTGAAAGCATTATCCTCCATATCATTATTTCGGAAACTTGACGCTTGAAGCGGTATCAGATACCAAAGCAAAACCTAAGCCATTGGTCTAAATTCCTTTCTTTAAAATCCGATATCGTTGATCGTATGATCATCTTATCAAGCCATGGGGAACAACTCCTAACATTTAAATTCGATCGGGTGAAAATTTAACTTGCCATTGGACCTTTCCTCATTTCATCAGGATAGTGAAGCTGTTATTCACAAACTCACATTCGCATCCTGCCGCAAGCATTTCTGCATTACAAAGGCGGCACAGTGCTCAAATATTCCTGTCGTAAAAACCTCTTGTAATCATAGTATCAGATCCTTTCGGGGTAAACCTACGACCTGCCGGTCTGCCTGCGGAAAATCGTCCGCAGACTTTGCATCATAATTGCAGCATTGCTGCCCTGAATGTCCTTTTGGACTCACTCCCTTACAGTATCATTGCTCTGATTTTATTAAAGAAGCCGAAAGCCGTGACCTCCATTATTTTATTTGCGGTATAAGACCATAAGACCATAAGACCGCTTAAACGACCGCATTTATCTATGCCATCGGAAACAACTCCCAATTTTTATTAAGTGTTCATATTGCAGAGAAACCTGCATATATTTAACTATGCCATCGGACCGTTCCTCGTTTCATTAGAATCCGTGAACCTATTGCGTTCACTCCTGCCGCAAGCATTTCTGCATTACCAAGGCGGCGCAGTGCTCAAATATTCCTGTCGTAAAAACCTCTTGTGATCATAGTAATCAGATCCCTTCTTAAATAAGCTTTACTCGGGGGCTTTACTGAATGAACCTTTGGACTCACTCCTTTGCTTTAGCTTATCTATATTACGGCTCTTTTATTCAGCCGGAAATCTGCCTGTCTCTGCAAATCATTTGATTTGCTGCAAGTATATCACTGCATTGGCACAACCCTCTTTAATTAAGATTTGTGGGATGTCCCGCTTGTATCGACCTTTCCAATACTTTGCTGTGCTGTGGCGCACAGCCTGCGGTATATAAAAATTCCGCCCATCAATTGTTTTGACGTGCGGCTCATATCAGCTTTATATTCGCCCGGAAATGAAAGCGTTTGTAATTTCAGGTACCCGGAGTGATCATATAATAATGATTTCCTTTAAACTCCGATTCAACGCTTTTCCGAAAGCTTTGATATATGCGAGCCGCTGCGGGATATCCCGGATTTGAACTGCTGTGAAGTGCTATCTGCTATCGCCATGGGACTCGCCTTCCTTTCCAAACTTATTGCGGATTGCAACTTAAACTTATTGTTACTCCGCTGTTTTAGGATTTCCGGAAACCCCTTGCTCGGAACTTCTTGTTCGGCATTGGACGCCTTCGCCTCCGAATTGCCCGTTCCTTTTTTCGGGTTGTTTCCTTTTCCTTGATTATATGATATCACATCTTTTGGTAAATGTCAATAGTTTTTCGGGAAAAATAGTGCATATTTTTTGTGCAAAATTTTTATGAAAAATACACATTGACATTTCCGTAAAAATAGTGTAAAATTAAAATGTTAGGGCTGTAAACGTCGTCAATAGCTTGACGGTCAATGAAATTGACAGGCAGTGCCAAATGGCCGTTGCCTTCGGGATTTACAGCGGTTTTATGTTTAAGACAATCAATAAGGAGGTAAACAACAATGGCTGAATTTGAAGGTTTTGACCTTTATACCCTGGTCGACGAGGACGGGGAGGAGCAGGTCTTTGAGCTTATGGACACTTATGAAGAGGGCGATCAGCTTTATTATGCGCTGGTCCCCTATTATGACAATCCCGAGGAAATGGCAGAGGCGGACACCGAGCTGGTGGTTCTCCGCAGCGAGGAGGACGAAAACGGCGAGGAGACCCTGGCTACCATTGATGATGACGACGAGTATGAGCGCATAGGCAAAATTTTTATGGACAGACTTTCGGAGATCTACGACGACGAGTAAGGGCTTTTATGCAAAATTACCAAATCATGCCGTTAAATTTACCGAAAAAGGCACATTGATTTTTTGCCCACGCTGTGATATACTAATGTAAACAAGATATATTCTGCCTTGACCGATAAAGTGTGGTTTTATAATCCAACACTTTTTATTAGGGATTCAGTCTCCCTCGACGGATTGCAGACCTCCCGCCGCATTAGATGTGCGGAGCTACGGACGCAGGGAGCGTGAAACCGAGGGGCTGTCACCCACCTGCTGCGTGCGGGTTTTATTCGCCACATGGCGGCAAGGCGGGATTTATTTTTGTTTAAAGAGGTTTGCGGCTTTGCCGTGAGGGCTTACTGTCCGATGAAAATGTTCTTATAGGGTCGCCGTTTGGCTGACCTTTTTATTTTAGTTTAGTGTTATTTTAGTGAAATTCGGAAAGGAACGATAGTACATATGTACTTTTGTGAAGTGTGGCATATTTCTGTAAACCCGATCTTGCTGCAACGAAAAGCCTTGCAGATATAGTAACCGACATTGAAATGGATGCTTTCAGTCTGCGCAAAAACCATATACGAAAGTTTTGGCTTGACTTTAAGTCCAATTTCTAATGTTGTTTACTATAATTAATTTTCAGAAAGGATAGTGAATTATGGAAAAATTAGAAGATATAATACCCGATTATAATGGTAGAACGTTAGGTGAGCTTTTTGATGAGCTGCTTCGGAAAGGATATGAGGAAAATCATGCAGGGCAAATAGGCAAATAATTGATAAATTCATACTTGACGGTTCAAGCTGCAATCCAAAAAAATCAACATGGATGGACGAATATACAGGACCTGACCCTAAGTTTTTTAATGAATAAACGGTTAGGCATACTGTGAAAAAAACTTTGTTTTCTGCATTGTCTATATTCGGTTACAAAAAAATGCACTTTCGGCGATTTTACACTATATTGTAACCAAATTGTAATAACTTTTGTAGCAAATACTATTGCAAAATTGAAAAAAGTGTGTTATAATATTTTCAGCAGCTAAAAAAGGATGGTAAAGGCATACTGCTATTGTATTATTGTTTTAATACAATCTCATCCAAAATAAATAAACCATGAAAAGGAGATCTTAAAAATGAAAATAAGAAGTAAAATCGCTGCGATCGCCTGTGCAGCGGCTCTGGCAGCTCAGGGTACAGCAATTTTCGCAGCAGCCGATGATTCTACCGGCTGGTACTATTATTACAACGGAGTATACTATGGCAGCCTTAATGATGTATGGGGCGCAGTAGGAAGCACTGACGGTACAAAATATATATCGGTTCCTTCAAACAGTGTTCCCAAGACAAGCGCTACATGGTATTCGGCATCCAAAAATACATATTATAACAGTGAGGCTGATGCGCTTTCGGCCGGAGCTACGGATGCACATGTTGCTTACAGAGGTTATTACAACACATCTGTTTCCTCAAGCACATCCTCATGGTGGTACAGCGAGATCACAAAGTCTTACTATCCTACATATACCGAGGCTTTGAATCATTCCGGCGGTCTGTCCTCCTATGTAAAGGAAGTACCTTATTATAATTATTATTATAACAACTCTTATTATGGCTATACCTATTATGTAAGCTCGGTAACAGGCCAGAGATACAGCACCTACAGCGCTGCTCTTGCTGCTTCCAACTATGACAGCAGCAAGGTTATCCAGTACGGTTCAACATATGATCCCAACTATACCTATGCTGCAGGCTCTATCTACAGATACCGTTACAACGGCGTTTACTACGGTTCTCTTGATGACGCTATAAAGGCAGGCGGCACAGCGCTGGGCGTGGATATTTTCTACACTCCCTACGGTTCTGCCGGTGATACCACCTATTATTACTATTACAACGGCACATACTACGGCAGCCTCCAGGCAGCTCAGAATGCAGGCGGTACGTCTCTCGGCGTTGATATCACCTATGTTCCTTACGGCTACTACGGAGTAAACTACGGTTACGGCTATGATTACAGTTATAACTATCTCTATCCTTACGGATACGGCAATCTCTATACCTTCAGCGATCCTTACTATACTTTCAGAAATCAGCTGAATAACAAGAATAATACAACCACGACCTCCACCAGAGAGGCTGAGGACGGCGAGCCTTACATCTACGGCAAGAAGAACAAAGCAGGCTGGGATACCATTGTTAAGTATGCCAAGGCAGCAGCCAGCGGCAGCACTCTCAAGGTAAATATGAACGGTTCTTATGAAGTGAGCAAGGATGTTCTTGAGGCTATCGATGGCAAGAATGTAAGCATTACCTTTGTTCTTGATAACGGCGTTAAGTGGACTGTAAACGGCAAGAACGTTTCCACTCCCAAGGATATGATCATTTACACCGAGTACAATATCAAGTACATTCCCGACAGCCTTGTTAAGAAAGCATCCAAGGACGCTGTAGGAAAGGCTCAGATCGGTGTTTCCTCCAACTTTGACAGCTTTGGCTCCAAGGCTAACGTTACCGTTAGATTCAGCTCCGAAAGATCCGGCTGCACGGCAGTTGTATACCGTTACGATCCCGACGCTAACTCCCTGAAGGGCGTAAGCAAGGCAAAGGTTCAGTCCGACGGAACCACAACATTTACTGTTACCGCAGGCGGTCCTTACCTCATTGTTCTTAAGTGATCAGGACATTGAGATAACAAGCAGGTATAATTTTCACCCGGCTTTGCATAAAGCCGGGTGATTTTTTTGCCGCTGTGACAGGGGTCTGTAAAAAAGTTTATTCGGTTAAATAAATTTATGCATATAAAAGTTACTGTGCCGCTGAATACAAACGCCTCTGTTTAAATTGGCGAATGGGTTCAGCGGCACGCTGACACGGGGAGAAAACTCTCATCGTGTCTCATTCATTTATTTTTCAACAGGCTCAAATTCAAGACGCACGGTGGGAAGCTTTTTCATGGTATAATAATAATTTTCCATCCAGTCAGCCCCCTGAGCAGGATCGTTTTCGCCGCTTGCAGGAGGGGCAAATATCTTCAGGGTCAGATCGCATCCGCCCTGCAAAGGCTTCTCGTAAAATGCGCTCATCAGGTCGATTACCTTTGCTTTGGGAGATCTGTAGAACCATTTGCCGTTTATCTCCATCATGTAGTTGCCTTCGTCCTCAAAGGTGACCTCGCAGAAGTGAGGATTCTTCTCAAAATGCAGCTTTATCGCCACGCCGTCCGAATCCTCTGCGCCGCCCCAGCGCAGCTTTATATCACTGTCCATATCCATAGGGCTTTCGGTCATTTTCGGCAGGAATCGTTCGGAATTTATAAGCTCCTTGTAGGTTTTAAGCACAGGCTGCTCAATGCCCACCTCCGGGTTGTTGGGGTCCTCTATCTCCAGCCCCAGACGGCCTCTGTCCCTGAACTGGTAAAAGGTAAATCCGCTGAACCATTCATCGGCATTATCCCTTTCCATAATGTCACAGAATTCCTTTACCATAGCTGCCTGATCGTATGCGCCCGTAACGTCTCCGTCAGCGTTGAACTCGCTCATTACCATAGGCTTGCCCACGCCGCCGTTGAGGAATTTGTATCTTTCATAGCTTGCTTTTGTCTTGTCATAAACCTCCTGCACCTTGCTTCTGGAGTGGGAATTTCCGCCTTTGAGCGCTACGTCAAAAGGCCAGCCCCAGTGCAGCGCCATATATTTGTCTACCGACCAGATGTCCGCTGCGGGTATAGTAGCCTTGAACTCCTCTTCCATTTCCATTTCCGTCTTGCTAAGGTCCTCAATGCCTCCTATGCAGATGATGGTTTTGACATTGGGTGCATATTCATGGATGATTTCGGTAAAATGCACAAAAAAGTCGCCGATCTCTTTGTAGCTTGCCCTTTTGGTGAAGCTGAACCAGTCGCCCGTTGCTTCGTGATTTATCCTCAGCATAAGCCGCCCGAAAGTGCGAAGATCCTTTGCAATGGCAATAAGCTGTTCATCGGTGCATTTGGGGTCGACAGTCAGTGTCAGGGTCACATCCTGCCCGTGGCGGCGCACATCCCGCATGCAGGTAAAAGGTTCGTCGTCAAGGCTGCCGCCTATTCCGCCCTTGTAGGTGAAATAATCGTCATAAGGGTAGTCCCACTGGAAAGACACATTGGCGTCTTTCATAACCTCCGAGATACGCCCGGGCCACTGGGGGTCGTTGGGGTAGTAGCAGTACATCAGGCTTATGCTGCGGTGGGGTCTGCCCAGCTTATGCAGGATATAATCCTGGTTCACGTATTCTCCCCGCTCCGAGCCGTCGCCCAGGTCTACAGCGCACTTTGCGCCGCCCATATGTACTTTGTAAAGGTTTTCATTCATTGCAAAAATTCCTCCTTATATTTTAATTTTATCCTCGGTATTTTTTAAACATTAATTTGCATAAGGCTGCAAAGCAGCAAATTCCCTTGCTGTGCATAGCGCCGTAAAAAGTGCTGCACATTAGAACGCAAGCACACGTTATTTGCAAAATGCCGTTAATTGCAATATGCATCGGCTGCAACGGCAAGCCCGCATAAGATACGCACTGCAATTCTCTGTGCAAAATTTACTGCATTGGCTTTGCGGGAGGCTTGATAGTGCTCTTGGTGCGGCGCACAGCGGTAATACTAGCGGAAAGAGCCTCCTCGGTCTTGGTCAGCATATCGGTGATGTAAGCGTCCGCAGCCGCTTTTACAGCCTTTGCCTGCGCCTGCGCCTGCTTTTCGATCTCCGACGCACGCATTTCCGCCAGACGGGCGATCTCGTGGTTGGAGGTCAGCTCCTTTGCCCTGCTTTCTGCGCTGATAATGATCTTTTCCGCCTTGCGGTTGGCCTCGTCGATTATGGATTTCCTGTCGTTGACCACCTTTTTGGCGTTCTTTATTTCGTCGGGCATATTAAGACGTATCTTGTCAATGCAGTCCTTGAACTGCTCCAGATCGACCATACCCTTTTTTGTACCGAAAAATCCTCCCGCCTTGTCCAGCATTTCGTCCATAATATCAAGACAGGCATCTATGGTGACGCCCTTGTTTGTTTCATCCATTTTAAGCTGTCCTCCTATTTTTAGATTATTGTAAATTTTTACTCGTTAAATAAAAGACAATTCGTTTAGTTTCATTTAAAAAACATTATATAAACTTCCGGCGGATTAAACATTATCCTGTTTTGCCATTCTCGCACGCACGTCCGCCAAAATGCACCCGGGAATGAATCCGCTGATATCGCCGCCGTAATAGGCGACCTGCTTGGCAACGCTGGAGCTGAGATACATATTTTCCGAGCTTGTGGTAAGAAAAACCGTTTCCGCCCCGTCATAAATGCTTCTGTTCACCAGTGACATCTGAAATTCATATTCAAAATCGGTCACAGCCCTGAGACCCTTGACAATTGCCACTGCCCCGACCTTCCGCACATAGTCGGCAATAAGCCCACGGCAAATGTCGACCTCTACATTTTCAATATCTCCCGTGACCCGCCTTATCAGATCCGCCCGTTCATCGGGGGTGAACATAGGCTTTTTCTGCTCGTTCACCGCCACCAACACTATCACCCTGTCAAACAGGGCGGAGGCTCGGTGGATAATGTCCAGATGACCGAAGGTAATAGGGTCAAAGCTTCCGGGACATACCGCTGTACGCATAAAATACACAGCTCCTTTTATTAAGAATATGTTACAAAATAACTTCTTCGTCCTCGTTTGCAGGCACTCTGTAAACAGTGACCTCGGTTTTTCCGTAGCGGTAGGTCTTGGCTTTTTGCAGCTTGCCAAATTCTTCGGGCAGCAGAAGTCCACGCTCATGCTCGCATACCGCAATCCCTCTGTCGGAGATCTTTCCTGCCGCAAAGGGCAGCACCTGCTCGATAAGCCCTTTATTATAGGGCGGATCAAGGAAAAGAATGTCGAAATTCAGCCTTGCGTTGCGGATAAAGTCCACTCCGTCCGAAAGAGTGAGGGTGGCGTATTTGTCCAGCCCGCAGTGGGCGATATTTTCCCTTGTTAGATCCAGTGAAGAACGGGAGCAGTCCACAAAGCGGCAGCTTTTCGCCCCGCCCGACAGCGCCTCGATCCCCAGCTGCCCCGAGCCGCAGAACAGATCCAGCACGTTTGCCCCGTCCAGATCAAAGCGTATCACCGAAAAAATAGCCTCCTTGACCATATCGGAGGTGGGGCGGACCTCGGTGCCCGGGGGGGTCTTAAGCTTTCTGCCCTTGGCAGAGCCTGTTATCACACGCATTTTTCCCAAACCTTTCTGTCGAAAAAACGACGCTCGGCAGCCGGACAAAGTGCCCTCTGCGCAAAGCTTGTACATATATCTAATTATAACCCAAATTATCGGATTTGTCAAACGTTGTGGGAAATTTTAATGAAACTTTTACTTATTTTAAGATTTATGTGCATATTTTTATTTTGCCAAATGCTGCAAACCCCTGTGAGTTAAGTGTTTTCGGGGATTTTGCCGCAATCCGCAATATTTTCGGTTGTGTATACTTGACAATTATATGAGATACGTGGTAAAATAAACTGGTAAAGTATTTTGTAAAGCATTTTGTTGATAGATTGCACATATTTTGTTTATCAAAAAGCTGTTTAAAATTCTTTAAAAATTTACAATTTCAAAACAAAGGGGGTCAATTGCAAGAATCCTGAAAAGCAAGCTAAAATTGCACTTTGATTACGAAATTCTTGTTTATGATATGGATCGATCTCTGAAAATAGCCTTGTTATTGCTGCTGCTGGGGGCTGCGCTTATAACGGGAGCTGTCCGCTGTGTCGGAGCGGGGGACATTGATAGTGACGAGAATGCCGATATATCGGGCGGCGATGTATCTGCGGCAGGTGTACCGGGCACGGGTGTGTTGGGCGTCATATCGGACATTGACGTATCGGGTGTCGATGTATCGGTTACTGATATACCGTATGCCGATGTATCGGACATTCCTGCCACGGTTGCATATGTCCGGAGCGGCGTGTACACCACCTATTACGGCACATTCAAGCCTATCCCGGAGGTGCTGGAGAAAAACGAATATATGACGCTGCACCCCACAGTCCTCACCGCTCGACAGAGCGATTGGTATATTACCGAGCTGGACGGCGGGGACAGGGTCGGGATCCTGAAAAGAATTTCCGATCTTTCCGATGAGATTTGCGGGGGACTGGAAACCGAACAAAGCAAGGCTTATGCCCTTGCCATGTGGGTCGGGCAGAATGTGGCTTATGATTTTGACGCCGAGGAAAACGGCTCGGCAAGGGACGTTATCAGCCTGGAAAGCATTCTGGAAAAGGATTTCCGCACTACCTGCGGCGGGTTCACAAATTTGTATGCTGCACTGTGCAATGCCCAGGGGATATACTGTCTGTGCCTTAAAGGCGGGGCTGTTTCCGGAAACTACACACGTGAGGAGCTTGCGGAGATACCCGCAAACCACAACTGGAACGCTGTTTTTGCTGACGGAGAATGGTATTATGCGGACTGCACCTGGGTAAGCGACCTTTCCTATTGCTCGGGGGAAACCGTCCCCTCTGCCGAGGTGCGCCCATTTTATGCCCTTATGGACTTTGGCGAAATGTGCATAGAGCACAGGATCGACCGATGCGAATACCGTGATTTCGGAATTGATGAATAGATGAATAGCTGCTTTGCTCTGCGCATTTGCTTGCTGCAGCTTTAAAAAGTGCCCCGGTTCTTCAAAAAAGATTCGGGGGATGCGCCGACTGCAGTGCTCAGAGAAATTATTTTTAGTACAATGCGATTATTCTCGATACAGTGGAAAGGTCTGTTAACGGTCGCCGTATATGGATTTAACGCCAAAATGAACAGGCAGCGATTTAATTATTTTTGAATGGAGCTGATATTATGTATATATGCACCCCCGAACAAATGAAGCAAGCCGAAGCAAATGCCGATACAAGGGGAGTTTCCTATTTGCAGCTTATGGAAAATGCAGGGAAATTTCTTGCGGAACAGGTATCTGTTCTCACGGGAGATGTTTGCGGCAAGCAAATCCTGATGCTTTGCGGCAAGGGGAATAACGGCGGCGACGGTTTTGTGGCGGCACGGTATCTTGCCCGAATGGGAGCGATAGTTACAGTGATCCTCACTCATGGCGAGCCGGCAGGCGGAATTGCGCTGGAGAATTTCCGGAGGTTGAATGAAGCTGCACTGCCGACCAAATCCTGCAATTTGCAAAATGCAGGGTCGCCAAATCATCCTCAATGCCACGTTACGGTAATTTCTGCCGATTCGGACGAGAATCACGGCGGCGATATTTTTGCCGGTGATGCTTTCAACGATCATGACGTTATTGTGGACTGCGTTTTCGGTACGGGCTTTCACGGCAGCCTGCCGGAGAGGATTGCAGTGATGTTTGATAATGTGAGCCGCTCGAATGCCCGAAAGATCGCCGCAGACGTGCCCTCGGGGGTAAACTCACGGGACGGCAGCGTTTGCGGGGGCGCATTCAAGGCGGAAGTGACCGTGACCTTCGGTTCGCTTAAAATCGGACTTTTGCTGCCTCCGGGAAAAATGCACTGCGGAAAAACAGTCTTCGCCGATATCGGAATGACGGATGATGATTTTGAGAAAATAGGCTTTGTTCCGAGGCTTACCGACGGGCTTCCCGGGGATTTCCTGCCCCCACGGGGCGAGTTTTCGCACAAGGGCTGCTTCGGACGGCTGGGGATAATTGCGGGTTCGGAAAGTATGAGCGGTGCGGCGGCTCTGAATGTGCTTGGCGCATTGCGCAGCGGTGCTGGAATTGTGCGTATTGCCTCCGTTAAAACCGTTCTGGACAGGATAATGAGCGGGATATATGAGTGCATGGGAACCCAACTGCGCAGTAATTCGGAGGGGTTCATATCCTCCTGTGATGAAAATATCGCTAAGCTTCACGCTCTGGCGGAGCAGTCGGATGTTATGGCAATAGGCAGCGGAATGGGTAAAAATCCCGATACACAAAGGATATTGACGGAAACGGTAAAAATCTGCCGAACAAAAAAAATTCCCTTAATTATTGACGGGGACGGTCTAAACTGCCTTGCGGAGTGCATAGATATTATCAGCGCAGAAAACAAAGCCAACGTTGTCAACAGAGTTGACAGTGCCAACAGAGTTGACAGTGCCAACAAAGTTGACATGGCCGAAAGCACCGGCAGTGCTGATTTCCCGTTGATACTTACTCCCCACCCTGCGGAGCTGGCAAGGCTTCTGGGCGTGAGCACTTCCGAAGTGCTTGCAGACAGGCTTGCCGCTGCTGTCAGGCTCTCGAAAAAAACGGGGGCAGTGGTTGCTGCAAAGGGCTATCCCACCTACACGGTTTCTCCCGAGGGACGAGCTGCCGCCTCATTTTCGGGCAACGGCGGGCTTTCCCGAGGGGGCAGCGGCGACCTGCTTACAGGCGTTATTTCGGGGCTTGCCGCAGGGGCGGTAAAGTCGGGGCGGGATATGTTCGATATTGTAAGCGGCGGAGTTTACATTTTCGGCACTGCCGCCGACATTACTGCAGGCGAATTGTCTATGACGGGAATGCTCCCCTCGGATGCCGCAAACAGGCTTTGCGCTGCGTACAAAATAATAGAAAAAGAAAAGACGGCGGACAGCTGATTGCACTACGCAGGTCTTGCGAATCGCAAATATCCCGCAGCTTTCTCTTTTTCAAATGTGAAAGGACGCTGCGGAATGAAGATAAGAAAATTTTACCCTTTTTTGTGCATGGTTTTGTGCGTGTTTTTATGCACATCTCTGCTGGCGGGCTGTACAAGTCCCCTGAATGTGCCTCCGAGGCCTCGTATAACCGGCGGATACACCCTTTGCTGCACGGTAAAGACCGAGATTACTCCGGCGGACAGGGATACTCCCGAGGAATTTGCCTTTTCGGGGCATGTAAAGCGCCTGGGCAGCGGCTTCTGGGAAATGGAGATAATCGCCCCGGAGTCGCTTGAGGGACTGAAAATCGTTCTTTCCGGTGACAATGTTACATCATCACTGGGGGAGCTGAGCTTTTCGTCTGAGCTTAGTGCAATACCGAAAAAATCCCCTGCAATGACCGTTTTCCGCTGTCTGGACAATGCGGCAGTGGCACTGGGCAACGGCGTTTCACCCGAGGCTGCCTCGGGCGTGCAGGGCTGGACGCTGACGACAGGGGAGTATTCCCTTTTGTTTGACAATGACGGCGTGCCCGTTGCTATGACCGCCGCAGGCTTTTCGGCGGAGTTTACCGAATTTACGGTGACGGGCGGTGAAACTCTGGGCAGCAGCAGTATGTAGCACTACGCATTTGTCGAAACAGTAAATAAAGTCGGGAGACTGTGTGTAAAATCCCACAGCCTCCCGACTTTTATGTGTATTTATATCAGAGTACATTGTCTTACAGATCCAAAATCCTGATTTTTCCAAGCACTTTGCCGCCGATATTTTCCAACTTTTCGTCGATCTCACGCTCTTTAAGCGACGGGGTAACAATTGCCGTTTCGTTTGCGGGCTGATTATTCCTTGAAAGGTATTCACAGTCGGGGAATGCCGCCTCAATTGCCTGTTTATCGCAGTTTTCCAGGCGAATGTACATTCTTGTTTCGCTGTCCTTGTAGTCGGCGATAAAGCTGTTGTCGGCGCTGTCCTCCCAGGTGAGGGAACGGACCGTATTTTTGTGCTTTGCGCAGTCAATAACATCTCCCAGAACTGCGCTTGCGGTGGGCAGCTTGCCTGCCCCTCTGCCGTAGAACATAGCCTCTCCGAAGCCGTCGCCGAATACCATTATCCCGTTGAATACATCATCAACATGGGAAAGAGGATTTGCGCTGCACACAAATGCAGGGGACACCATAGGCAGAATCTTGCCGTCGTCTGTCTTTGTGACCTTGCCGATAAGCTTAACAGCGCCCCCGAAGCTTACCGCATACTCGGCGTCCTCGGTGGTTATGCCTGTGATACCCTCCACGTGCACCCAGTCGGGGTAAACGTGCTTTCCGAAAATAAGGGAGGAAAGTATGCATATTTTGCGGCACGCATCATGTCCCTCAATGTCTGCGGCGGGGTTTCTCTCCGCATAGCCAAGCCGCTGCGCCATTGCCAGCGCATCTTCAAGGGTCATATTATCCGTCAGCATTTTTGCGAGGATAAAGTTGGTAGTGCCGTTGAGTATCCCCGCTGCCGCCGTTATTTCATTGGCTGCAAGGCAGGTGTGCAGCGGACGGATTATGGGGATAGCCCCGCCTGTGGAAGCCTCAAACATAAAGTTGCAGTTATTCTCTTTTGCAAGCTTTAACAGCTCTGCGCCTTTTTTCGCCACCAACTCCTTGTTGGAGGTGCATACGCTTTTGCCCGCTTTAAGGCAGCCCGAAACAAATTCAAAAGCAGGGTTTACGCCGCCCATGACCTCTGCCACAACGGTGATCTCATCATCGGTTAATATATCGTTTATATCCTTTGTGAATTTATCGGAATAGGGCAGCCCCGGAAAATCCCTTATATCGAGGATCTTGCCCAGTTCCAGCTCCAGACCGCATTTTTGGTTGATCTTATCCTTGTTTTTCAGAAAAAGCTCTACAGTTCCCGAGCCAACGACCCCGTGACCCAGTACAGCAAATTTTGTCATAATAAAAAACTCCTATTCTATGATTATTACAGGCAGGAAGCAAGAGGCAGGAGGCAGGAATGCGCCTTCCGCAGGTTTGCTTGCAAGCCGTGAATTGCCATTGCAAATCGCAAAAAAAGATTGCAGCGTTACAGTGTTACAGTGCCCCTCGGCAGTTGGGAAAATGCACCCGACTTGCACAATGCACTAAAAAATCAGCCTTGTTTCCACCACACCGGGAATATGCCCGACCTCTTCATTAAGGGTGTTGCCGTCGGTAAGAGCGCCCGAAAGCCTTACCGTGACCGTTGCCGCCGCAGCCCCGTCCACAGCCGCATTCTGGTTAAGACTCACAATATTCGCTCCGCAGCGGTGCAGACAGGCAAGTACCGCCGACAGCACCCCGGGAGTGTCCTTCAGCACGGCATGGAGGGAAACTATTCTGTCCTGCATTTTCTCCTCATAGGTAAAAACGCTGTCACGGTATTTATAGTATGCGCTGCGGGAAATTTCCGCCCGTTTGCAGGCAGAGGCGGAGCTTTTTTCCTCCCCCGTGGCAAGCAGCCGCTTTACCTCCATTACTTTAAGGAAAACCTCCGGCAGCACCTCGCAGCTTATCACCGCATATTTTCCCGCCGGGCTTTGCATTTCCATGTATTATCAACTCCGTATATTCGGGATATTTACAATATCCGCACCATATGAGTCCGTCCCAAAAATACAAATGTATTTATGACAAATACAATTGTACCATTTTTTTCACCGTTTGTCAAGGATTTTCGGGAAAGTTTATGAGTAAATAAATTGTGAACGGCATTGCACAGTGAAATAATATTTCCTCAACCTGCGAGACTTGTAAGCGGGGGATATTTTTCGTAAATTTTGTCCGTCAGTGTGTTCTCGAAATCCTCCAGGGGCATGGAACATCTTTCCGACTGATATTGTACACTTTCCTCAACAAGAATCTCGCCCTCGGACAGTTCATTTTCGTGTTCGGGAATATAAGCGGAATTGCCGGAATATCCGAAAAACAGCTCGCTGTTTGCTGTGCATTCATTTCCGTTGATGTTTATAATATGGAAGGGACTGCTTAAATAATAACCGGCATATTTATCAAGTTCAAGGGAATCGTTCAGTCCGCTTGTGCCTGTTATGAAAAAAATGCACCTTTCGCCCTCTTCGACCTTCGGAAAATCATCTTCGGCGCTGCGGGACATATCGGGTATAGCTACCACATACTCTTCGCTGCTGCCTGTATCTCTTGAATAATAAACCTTATTCGGGCGCACGGTCACCAGCGTCTTATAGGAAGTGCATTCTACTCCCATAAATGTGTATGAAATGCTTATATCCTCAGTGGATATTATCGTAAAATCGGCGATAATATCGCAGTCGTACAGTTCGTTTTCATCGGGCAGAAGCCATATATCACCCGCTTCGTCCTGAATAATTACCTCCTCCGTCGTCTCATCGCTTTCGGCAGGGCTTGCATTATCACTTTCGGAAGTAATTTCCTCGGAGGAAACTTCGGTATTTTCGGTCACGGGCACTGTTGACGTTTGCGAAACGTCAGCCGTGAATGAATTACCGTCCGATTTATCGGAACAAGCGGTCAAGGTAAACAATATCAAAGCAGCCGCCAATATCGGATATTTTTTCATGATTCAAGTCCTTTCGTTACAGTTGTAATATTTATTCATCATACTTTGAATCTATCCCCAGATATTCCTCCAGAGTAAGTCCGCTGTCATAGACCTTGCGGGCGGTGTCCCTGCCCAGATAGCGGATATGCCACGGCTCGTACATATAGCCCGTTATCGCCTCTCCGTCCTTGGGGTAGCGGATTATAAAGCCGTAGTCGGCGCAGTGTTTGTTCACCCATTCACATTCGGGAGTGTCCTCAAAGGTCATATCAATTGAGTTAAGGTCAAAGGCAAGCCCCGACTGGTGCTCGGAATGGCCGGGACGGGCGGAGTATCTGTCCGCCTCCGCCTTGCCGCTTCTCTGCACATATCGCTCGTACAGCCCCGCCTGGTAATCATAGGAGCGGAAGCCCGAGGAAATGTATATGTTAAGCCCCTCGGCGGCTGCCGCTTTCTGCATTTCGTCAAAGGCGTCCTTGGCGTCGGAGTTGACCCCGGGGTTATAGTCACGGGGCAGGGCATAGGTCTTGTTGGCTATCAGAATGCCGTCTATGTAAGTAGGTTCGGTCACTTCCTGCTTTACGTGCACACGTACCTTGGCGTTCACCTCGGGATTTGTTGCGCTGCGCACTGTAATAACGCAGTCTCCCGAAGAAACGGCAGTGATGTTCCCCTTCCGGTCCACTTCGGCAATATCGTTGTCGCTGCTTTCCCATATTTCCGATTTATCGGAAGCGTCCTCGGGGTACATGGTCACTATGGGCATTTTCACGTCCCCCACATTCATTGAAATTTCGTAGAATGTCAAAGAAATGTCCGTTACGTCTACAGCCTCTGTGGTTTCGCCGCCTGCGGGGATATAAGGTTCGTCGTCATATAATTCCTCGCTATGTATTTCTTCGGTATACGTTTCCCGCACATCTTCGGTATACGTTTCCTGCAATTCCACTGGACTTGTATCATAATAGACCTCGGAATTATCCGGGTCGGCGGCACGAATATCGGTTTCCGTATGGGCAGTTTCGGTGATTATTTCGTAAATATCATCGGAAGCCCCGCTGCCCGAATATGTAAAAATTTTTTCGGAATTTTCCGAAGTTTCGATATTTGTCAAAATGTCCGTAACGACCTGCGGAAGCGAATTATCGGTCTCGGGAGGCTGTTCCTCAACGGATTTGCAGGAGGAAAGTCCTATTGCGGCAGCTGCCCCCAGGGTTATCATTGCGCTGAAAATTGTAATGGGTGATTTTTTCTTCATTGCATTTTGTTTCCTTTTTATTATTTCTTTTTGATTCGTGGTTTTTCGACGTTTGCCGCAGACTTTGCGGGATAACGGCAATACCCGATATAAAATGTCAACAAATAAGTGCTCTTATACATCATAAATTAATTATAATCCAAACGGAGAAAAAAATCAACCGAATTTAAAAAAATCCTGCATAAAAAGAAAGGCTCAAAATAACGGGAATTTTGTGGAATTATAAAAATGACGGTTAAAGGCAGCTATGTTTTACAGAACTGATTTGACATATGATATGAATTTATGATATAATGCTTATGGAAAATTCATAAAAATCACGACTTTAAAAGGGAGATGAAAGTGTGGAATTTAAGGATCATTTTAAAAATATACCCTGTCTTGAAACGGTGCGGCTGAAGTTAAACGCATTTTCGAGAGAGGATATGGAGGAATATTTTGAGATACTCCGGGATGACAGGGTGCAAAAATATCTTGGGGGCGGCGTACCTTTGTTTGATAAAGAGCCGAATATTACAAACTGGCTGAACAATGTGAACGATAAACTTTTAAAGCGCAGGGTGGTTTTTACCTGGTGCGTCAGGGATAAAGCCGACGGTCGGATTCTGGGGCGGATAGATCTGGGAGGATTTGTGAAAAGAGAAATGGCTGAAATTTCCTACCATTATGCCTATGATGTGCGAGGACAGGGGATAGCTTCAGAGGCGGCAAAGAGGGTCACGGATTTCGGACTGGATGATTTGGGCCTTTGGCGAATACAGGGGATTGTTCATATTCAGAATGCGGCCTCAATACGTGTGCTTGAAAAGGCGGGATATTTTCGGGAGGGGGTACTTCATCATTACCCTTTCGGACGTGAATTTCACGATGTAGTGATGATGGCAAGGGTCAAAGAAAAGCCGCCCGGTTAAAGCGATTCGGGCGGTTGTAAATTTTGCGTGAAACTCTGTATCGGATATTCACGGAATGTTGGCATAAGCCGTAAAAGCCGCAAAAGCCGCAGAAAATGTATGTGTTACAGCAAACGGGATTGCAATTTGCAACAAATCAGAATCTGAAATACAAAAACGGGTTATACTCGTTATTCACCAGATATGCGGTGCATATCAGCAGAATTCCTATCTTTACGGGAATTGCGGCAATTTCCGCAAAGGCGGGACGGCGTTTGACGATCCTTTCGAGAAGCTTTTGCCCCAAGCCTACGGAAATTATTGTGCATACCGCAAGAAGCAGCGCATTGGATTTGAGCAGGTATTTCACGGTATCGTCAATGAACATTCCACCTGCGCCGAACATTGCGCCAATGTAGCGCACAGCGTCCCCAAGGGTGTCCGTGTCGAAAAGCACCCAGCCGAAAAGCACCAGTATAAACGTCCAAAGTGCCGAAAGTGCATGGGGCAATTTCTCAAGAAGCCTGCCGCCCCCCGCACGCTCGATTATTATCAGAATGCCGAAGTAAAGCCCCCACAGGAGAAAATTCCAGCTTGCGCCGTGCCATAATCCCGTAAGTCCCCAGACGATCAGCAGATTAAGGAAAGTCCGTCCCTTGCCCTTGCGGTTGCCGCCCAAGGGAATGTAGACATAGGAGCGGAACCAGCTGCCGAGGGTGATATGCCACCTGCGCCAGAATTCGCTGACAGAGCGGGAAATATAGGGGTGGTCGAAGTTTTTCGGGAAGTCGAAGCCCATCATTTTGCCAAGTCCCATTGCCATATCCGAATAGCCCGAAAAGTCGAAATATATCTGGAATGCAAATGCGATTATTCCAAGCCACGCCCCCAGCACTGACACATTGGCGAAATTCGCCCCGAAATTCGCCCCGAAGCTTGCCTCCTTGATATCCGCCCAGATAAGCCCCGCACGGTTGGCAAGGAGGACTTTTTTTGCAAGTCCTTTCACGAAAAGCCCTATCCCCGAACTTATCTTCATAACATTTACACGCCGTGCCTCCAGTTCCTTTGAGACCTCTTCATAGCGGACGATCGGCCCTGCCACGATCTGGGGAAAAAGTGAAACGTATGACGCAAAATTGAGAAAGGATTTTTGCACTGTAATATTTCTTAAATAAAGGTCAATAGTGTAGGACATGGACTGGAAAGTGTAAAATGAAATGCCTATGGGCAGTTCAACACGTTTTTCGTTAAGTCCCAAGGGCAGCAGCCTGTTAAGTCCCTTGTTGACGGCAAGAACAGGGTTTTGCAGAGAGCAATGGAACACACTGTTGATACTGTCAAAAATAAAATCGCTGTATTTGAAAACCGCCAGCAGTCCCACGTTCATACAAACGGACACAATAAGGCAGATACGCCGCTTTTTTTGGTCGTCGTCGAATTTAGCCATAAGCCGCCCTGCGGTATAGTCTATGGCAGTGGAAAAAAGCATTATAAGGACATAAAAAGGCTCGCCCCAGGCGTAAAAAATCAGGCCTGTGAGCAGGACTATCACATTCCTTATTTTTGCATTGCCTGCCGCAAAATGCAGTAATATCACTGTGGGCAGAAAAAAGTACAGGAACGTTAGTTCGGAAAAGACCATTGGAATTGCAGACCCCTTTCAGAGGTTAGAAGTTAGAGGTAAGATGTTAGAGAAAAAGCTCTGTGCAAATTTTAATAAGCTCCTCGGCGGTAAGAACGGTTCGGAGTATTTGGGTAAGGGCATTGGTGGTCATACGGGAGGGGAGCTTCAGATATTCGCACAGCGCACGCCGCCGCTCGCTGCTGTCGGGTGAGCCTGACAGTCCCAGTTCATATAAAAGCAGTTTATCAATAACATTTTCGGGGGACTGCGGGTGTGCATTTTCGGGCTCGGCAGTTGAAAGAACTCCCGACCGTTCAAATGCTTCACGCAAAATTTCCTCGGTCATACCCTCAACTCCCAGCTTGCCCTCCTTGGACGGGCTTGCCTTCCGCCGTTCCTTGCCGAAAATATCGGGAATATAGATATTTGTGATACTGCCCTCGTTCACAGCGCCTTTTATAAAGCTGCGAATGCGGAAGCCTGCACGGTCGCTGTCGGTGAGAATGATTATTCCGGTAGTTTTTGCATAGTGCCGTATAATTGCAAGCTTGTCCGGGTCGGTGAAAACCCCGAATCCGTCGGTGCAGATTATCACAGCCTCGATAATTCCCGAAAGCTTGATCTTGTCATATTTTCCCTCAACGATTATGGCACGGTCGGTTTTAAGCAATATTTTCAGCCTCCCGGGGCAAAATTTCGGCAGAACAGGCGTTTTCGCTAACTCAGCATCTGAGTAATGGATTTTTCCAGAATTATCTCGGGGCTGCCTGCGCCCGACTTCATATCAAGATCGGCTTTAGCGAGAATTTCCATGCACCGCCTCAGCCTTGGCAGAGAGGTTTTCCTTGCCGAGGAGAACGCCTTTTTTACACGGAATTCCACATTTTTTGCATAGCCGAAATCCTTCATAACATCGGAAATGCCCTTGCCGTAGTCGATCGCAAGACGGGCACGGTAAAGGTCGTTCATGCTGCCGATGAGGATATACAAAAGATATATGGGGTCGTTTTGTCTCCCGATAAGGTCGTTGTAAAGCTCAAGGGCGAGGGTCATATTACCCGCTGCCGCAGCGTCTGCAAGGTTATAGCCTTTGGCGTCATTGCTTTCGGGGGTGAGCAGTTCCACGGCATTGACGTCGATAAGGCTGCCGCCCGAGTAAGAGGCAAGCTTGAAAAGTTCACCCATGATAGCGTTCATATCACCCAGACAGCGCTCCCACAGGAGGGAGGCTGCACGCTCGTCAATGGGTGAACCGAGAGAATTTGCCTGTGCGGATATCTCCTTTATCGCTTCGGCACGGGTTTTGACGGGAATTTCGCAGACCGTGCCGTTTTTGGAGATAATGTCAAGGAGCTTTTTATTTTTGGGGGTGGGGTATTTTTTGCCGCCGCAGATGTCCACGCCTGCGGTGTAGAAGATAAGCAGGGTGGTTTCGGGGAGATTGGCGGCAGTGTCCAGAAGCAGCTTCAGACGGGCTTCCGTCAGTTTTTCGGTTTCCAGATCCAGGTCGCAGACGGTAACGCACATGGCAGGGGCGAACATAGGCAAGCCGTCGCAGGCGTCCGCCAGACCTTCAACGTCTATACCTTTGCCGTCGAACTCGTGGAGGTTGTAGGTTTCGTCATCTTTGGCAACGACCGAGGAAACGAGTTCTTTTTTATATTTTACCACGTTAAACGTATCCGTGCCGTAAATGCAGAATACACCCGAGGCGGATTTGGATTTTATTATTCGCCGAAGTTCTTTTTCGTTTACTGCGGGCATTTGAGTCACCTCCCGGAAATTTATGCGGATTTAGCGATTTACAAGAGCACTGATGACGGCAAACGTCACACCGAGGCTACAGCCGAGCCGTCACCCATATTTGCTCATATAATAAGGCATTACAAGATATTAGTCGCTTGGCGTGTCGCTTTACTTTGTTCGTACCTGTAAGTGACTTCGCCCTTACGGGCGGCAGCATGAAACGTGTGACGTTCGTCACACGTTTCTATGCTGCACTGCCGCCCGACGTGGGTTTGTTTGCAGTTGCTACATTGCTTGTATGACGTTAGCTTATTTGAACCCTTTTCTTGTCGTCGGGCGGCGGTTTGCGGGGGTGCTCCTGAAATGCTTTCTGTATGGCGGCTGTTAGAGGGGGCTGTTTTGAAAAAACACATTGCCTCAGACCCCGCCAAAGGGCAGAGCCCTTTGGAAACCCGAGTGGAGTGAGTGCGCTTGTTTGCTTTTATTTGCACGTTAAACCTTATCCGACACTCTTAACCTCGTGCCGTGCTTTGTCAAACATTTTCAGCACCTCTTTATCCGGCTCTTTGCCTATAAGCGAAACAGCTACAGTGAGGATCACCGAAACAAGTATGCCCGGAAGTATGGAGTAAAGTGCGGCAGGACCCGGCGCAACAGAGGGCAGTATATATTCCCAGAAAAGCACCGTCACTGCACCGCCGATAATGCCCGAAACCGTGCCCTTTAATGTGAGCCGTCTCCAGTAAAGCGACAGTACAATTGCAGGACCGAAAGCCGCACCAAAGCCCGCCCACGCATTGGAAACTATTCCCATAATGGAATCGTTGGGATTGAGCGCAAGTATGCAGGCAATGACCGAAACAATGATTACCGCAAGCCGGCTGATCCACATCTGCTTTTTCTCGCTTACATCCTTTTTGACCACTAAAATATAGAAGTCGTTTACCACTGCCGAGGCTGTTACCAGCAGCTGGCTGTCGGCGGTGGACATAATGGATGCCAGCACTGCGGAAAGGAATATACCGCCGAGGAATGAGGGAAAAAGCCTTTTAACGGTTGTTATGAAGATAAGCTCCATATCGGCGTCGCCCAGCACTACACTCTGGCTGTCAAGATATGCCCTGCCGAGAACACCCACCAGCACTGCGGCGGTAAGGGAGATAAGCACCCATACAACAGCTATTATTCCCGATTTTTTAACGCTCTTTGTATCCTTTATCGCCATAAAGCGCACAAGGATATGAGGCATACCGAAGTAGCCGAAGCACCAGGCAAGATTGCTGATGATTTCCACAGCGCTCATTCCCGAGGTAAGGGACATATATCCGCTCGTATCGCCGTTCTCGCCTACGATCTTCGGAATGCTGTACAGCATATCCGTCGAAAAACCGGGAGTATTGCTTACAAGTGCAACAGGCAGTGCGACAATGGTTATTACCATGAGCAGCCCCTGTATAAAGTCCGTCCAGGCGACTGCCGAAAATCCCCCGAAGAATGTGTAGGTAACGATTATAAGGGCGGAAAGGATAACTGCGGCCTTGTTGTAGACCTCGTTGCCCGAATCCACGTTGAATACCACCTGGAAAAGCTTGCCTCCCGAAACGAAAGCGGATGTGGTGTACACAAGGAAGAATACGAAAATTACCACTGCACAGACCATTCGCACCAGTGGACTGTCGGTTTGAAAGCGGTTCTGAAGATACTGAGGGATCGTGATAGAATCCCCGCAGACCTCTGTAAACCGCCGCAGGGGCTTTGCCACGAATATCCAGTTAAGTATAGTTCCCGCAGCAAGACCTATGGCTATCCAGTAGTTGCCCAGACCCGTGGCATACGCCGCACCGGGCAGACCCATAAGCAGCCAGCCGCTCATATCCGAAGCCTGTGCGGACATAGCCGTTACCCAGCTGCCGAGGCTGCGCCCTGCCAGAAAGTAGTCGCTCATTTTCTTTGATTTGTTGGAAAAATAGAACCCGATACCCAGCATCAGCCCCAGGTATATGACAAAGGCTATCAGCACGGGAATGTCGGCATTTGCAAAAAATCCCATTTTATCATCCTCCGTATTTTTTTTATAAACAGATACTTTATTATAACATATTTTATGGGATAATTTGTTAAATATTAGTAAATAAACGCTTTCTTAAACTATAATATCCCGACAGAAAAAGCTTCTACTAATTCAGCGCAAAAGCAAAAAGCAAGAGGCAAATTATTTCCTGCCTCTTGCTTCTTGACATTATTATGTTCGCTTTATATTGCCGCTTCAATAAGTATTCTGCCTGTGTCCTCTTTGCGCAGGGCTATCACCGCTCCTCTGATAAAATAAGCAATAGGGTCGCCTGCGGGGCTGCGGTGGAGGCAGATGACCTTTGTGCCGGGGATAAGTCCCATATCCATAAGGCGGCGGCGCATACTGCCGTCAATGTCCAGCCTTGTCACTTTTCCCTGCTGCCCCTCCCGCAGGGAGGACAGGGTGTATATATTATCCATTGGTGTATGTTCCTTTCGGTTGATTTTTAAGACAGGACAGGGAATGCCGTTTTCCGAGATCGGTATGTCGGCGGATTGAATGAAAATAAGTATGGTCAGCCGTGAAACTTACGGCTGTAAAAATATCCTGCCGTTATTATTATATGCGGGAAGCGAACAGATGACAATGGTCACAGCAGTGACTGCCTACATATATATTTCCCGTTATTGCCGTCCTCCGGGAAAAACAGCTCATACTGCCGCAGTGCACGCTGCGCCGCCTGCTGCCGCAAATTTTTCGGGGAAATTATTTCTATGACAGGACCGAATGACAGAAGCATTATCAGCAGTTCTGTCTCGTCATTTTTATCGTACCATATCCTGGCACGGCACAGCCCCGTTTCCGGGTCAAGGGCGCTTTCCTTTTCATAGGAGGCGAACTCCAGCATAAACCGTTCAAGACCGTTTCGCTCGGGCTTTATTTCCACTACTGCGGGAGCGGCGCAGCGGCGGCGGGAAAAATATTCGTCGTGAGTGGGGAGACTTTGAGCTGTTTCCTTTGTAAGCTCTGCCGCAACTATTCTTCCCACGTTCATCACTATCCCGCTGCCGTTTTGCTTGACGGCGTGAATACGGAATTTATCGTTTTTTGCGGAGTATTCCACGGCTATGGGGACTATGGAGACGGTAGCATTGCCGCCCTTTCCCGAAAGATACTCCACGGTAATGTACTGCTTATTTTCAAGGGCAGTGAGCAGCAGCCCGAAAATTTTCCTGTAGCTCTGGTCTGCAAAATTATCCCCGTCGGAAAAAATATCAAAGCGGCGGAAAAGCTTATCGTCATAAAGCGGAGGGGTATCCTTTAAAAAATCCGACAATTCCGCTGTTTGCTTATCGCTAAGAAAAAGCCCCATTTTAGGGTCGGAAAGCTTTGCCCGCAGCCAGCTTTTCTGAATAGCCGTGAGAAACTGCCTCGGCTTATGTCGGAGTACGGAAACAAAGCCGCCTTTACCGGCATTGCCTGCATTGCCGCCATTGCCGGCATTGTCAGCCCTCAGCAGTCCCCAGCCGGAGGGCTTGTCGTCTTTTGGGATAAGCTTTTCGGGGATAAAAAGCCCCGAATCCTTAAAGGCGTGCTTTGCAATAAGCTCGGTTATTTTTTTCTCTGTCACAGGCTCGCCCTGCTCCGCCTGCAAGGAGAGGACAGCTTCGGCGGCTTTGTAATAGGCGCTGTTTATTTCGGTAAAAATATTCAAAGCTTATCCCTCCTTTTCGGTAAGCTCCGACTTTTCGGGAAAGCAGTCGGAGTACATTTCTTTCATTCGTACAATATCGCTGCGCAGTCTTTTTTCCGCATAATCCCCCAGTCCGTCTGCGGAAACTATCCTGCCCGTAAAGCTTTTGAGCCAGCTCATCATTTCATTGGTATCGAAAAATTCCCCGGTGTAGGTGAAAAGATCATCCCCTGTTTTTTCCACAGTGCCGCTGCGTTTTTCACGGTAAAGGCGGTCTATGATATGTTTTTCCCGCTCTTCGTCCGCACGGAAAACTATCTTTACCTTGCCGCCCCAATCCCTGCTGCCGCCGAAGGAAACGCCGAAGGCTTTGTCCTCATTTTTGGAAAGGTCACATAATACTTCGTCAAATTCGGGGCATTCGCCCATATCCGAAACGTTTTTTATGTAGTCAAGGCGAAAGGAGCAAAAGCGTTTTCTGTCGGGCAGATACATTATCAGGTAACGCCTGCCCGTGCGGCAGGATACGTATATTTTAAGGGGTATTCCCCAAAATTCACAGCTGCCGCCCTTGCCGAAGCTTGTGATTTTTATGCGGTGTTTTCGGGAAATATTTTCCGTAAGGGCAAGCAGTATCTCATCCTCCAGTGTATGAACTATGTAGTTGTGTTTATTTAAAAAGACGTCGTTTTTTATTCCCGCCGCCCGCAGAATGCTGTTGCCCACAACGCCGAATTCGGAGGCCTCGGAAAAGAATTTCACTGCATTTATAAGCCCGGGAAATTTTTCAAAAAGTTCCTCGGGAGTATCGGGGGACAGCGCAAACAGGTCTTTTTTGCCTTTCCTTATCGAAATATATATCCCCTCTGCGGCGTATTCCTTCAGCTTGTTTCTGACGGTCTGTTCATCGAAAAATTCGCCGTACCTGTCCAGCAGCTTTTCCGTGACCTCACGAACGCAAAGTCCCTCGGGAAAATCCGTCAGAATATCGGTTATCATAAAGTGCAGCTTGATATCGTTATCGGTAAAGCTTTTGGAATAGTAGGCTTTATAAAGAGGATTTTCGTAAATCCTGCCGCTGTCGAGAGTTATGGCTGCCTGCTTGCCCCGAGGGGTGTTCACATAGCGGAAAAAGCCGTCCAGCCAGCTTTCGGCACGGCGTTTTTCATCATCATAGGTGCGGGAGCTTTTTCGGTTGAATTCGCTGCGGACTTTAAAGCCGTAAATGAAAAAATCACGCACATAGTCTCTTGTTTTATCGAAATTTTTTATAAGCTCGGAAAAGCTGCCCATTTCTTTCACATCCTTTTTTAACGCTCTATATATAATTATATCAAATCGGAAAAAAATTGCAAGAGCTTTTTATCATGCTTTTGAGTTCGCAGATTTTTTTATACGATAACGGGCATTTTTGGGGGTGTTCGCAGAATTTTTTAAATGAAAAATTTTCCGGGAGGGAGTATAATCATAATCACAGGCAGCATAAGAACATAAACGAAAGGAACGGTACATATGAACGTATCAATTTACGGTCACATAAAAAATAATATAAAAGACGGCAGACTTCCCGAAAATTTCACTCTGCCGGAAAACTGCGAAAAAGAGGGAGTGAAATTTGCCTGCGGTGCAATGGACGGTATTATGATGTACCATTTCGGCGGGCAGGCAGATGATAATGTCCACGACATTATTAAAGCGCTTTCGGGAGAGAATATTGAAAGTGCAGTCAAAGAGGCGCTCGGAACAAAGCAGGTGCTTTTCCTGTGCGACGCCTTGCAGCGGGAAATCACAAAGGAAAAGAAGTTCAGCGCCAATGAGCTTTGTAAAATTGCCCTTGATCTGATAAAAAGCTCCGATTCGGCGGAGGTCATAAAGACAGGCTTTACGCTGCTGGAGCTGATAGACACGGAGGCGGTGACAGAGGTCAGAGAGATACTGCGCACCTTCGGTCTGTGCGATGAATTTACTCTCTGGTGCTGCTATATCCTGCGGCATTACAAGGACGGCAACGGGGAAATTTTCCGCCTGGCGCAAAAGGTAAACGGCTGGGGAAAGGTCTTTGCGGTAAAGGAATTTTTAGAGCCCGAGACACCCGAGATACGCCGCTGGCTATTGTGCCACGGGTGCGAAAATGACATTCTCGGCAGTTACACGGCGGCGGAGGTTTTTGTTAAAGCAGATGTTGCAAAACTCCTTGAAAACCGTCTCCCCCATGAATTTGACGAGAGGGAAGTCCACGGCCTTGCAGCGCTTGCCTTGGGACTTACCGACGAAGGCCCGATGGCGGGTGCAAGCGCACTTGACGAACCGAAAAAGGTTCTGGAGAGTATGCGCAGTGTGCTGGTGCAGCATATGGGCGATTATGAATTTATTGACAGCGCAGTTGCCGCAATAGATTCCTATGAGTTTCCCGAATAGCATTAAGGAAACGCTGATAAAATATTCCTCATTTTAAAAATGGCTGTGTATGGCGGTATTTTCCCCGCCGCAGGCGGAGAAAATACCTTTAATCGGCAATTCTTTAAAAATCCGATCAAAAAAGGTGATAGAAATGTATGTTATAAATGAATATGATTTTCCCATAAAAATATGGGGTGAAAAAACAGCCGAGGACAGCGGCTGCATGGAGCAGGCGAAGAATCTTTCCAGACTGCCCTTTGCCCACAAATGGGTGGCGCTTATGCCCGACAATCACAAGGGAAAGGGTATGCCCATAGGGGGCGTTATCGCCTGCGAGGGAGCGGTCATTCCCAATGCGGTGGGGGTGGATATCGGCTGCGGAATGGGGTTTGTGCAGACAAACATTCCCGTTAAAGCTCTGCGTGAGACAGAAACAGGCAGCGGCAGCCTTTTGCAGCTGATAATAGGGGACGTTCTGCGGAATATTCCCACAGGCTTTTCCCACCACGGCAAGGCGCAGGAATCCGCTGTGCTGGACAGGGCAAAAAATGAAATGGACAAATACGAAAATAATCCCGAGCTTACCGGAATAATCAAAGAGGGATACTTTCAGGTGGGCACTCTGGGAGGCGGCAATCATTTTATCGAGCTTCAGGAGGACGAGGAGGGAATGTGCGGGATAATGCTCCATTCGGGCAGCCGCAATTTCGGATTCAATATCGGGAATTATTTCAATCGGAAGGCGTCGGAGCTTAACGAAAAGTGGCACACGTCGGTCGACCCCGCTTGGCGGCTTTCCTTTCTTCCCGTCGACTGTGACGAGGGGCGGCAGTACCTTGACTGGATGCATCTGGCAATGGATTTTGCCTATGAAAACAGGGCGGCAATGCTTAAAAATGTAAAGGAAATTTTCGCTGCAAGGGTGGAAAAATACACGGGAATGACGGCGGAATTTTCCGGTGAAATAAACTGTCACCACAACTATGCCTCTCTTGAAAATCATTACGGCAAGGACGTATGGGTGCACCGCAAGGGAGCGGTCAGCGCACGGGAGGGAGAAATGGGGATAATCCCCGGGTCAATGGGTTCGTACAGCTACATAACAAAAGGGCTGGGCAATCCCGAAAGCTTTATGTCATCCTCTCACGGTGCGGGCAGGCTTTATTCACGGACAGCTGCGGTAAAGGAATTTCCCGTGGAAAAGGTGATCGTCGATCTGAAGGAGCGGGGCGTTATTCTGGGCAAGCACAAAAAGTCCGACGTTGCCGAGGAATCCCGCTTTGCTTACAAGGATATCGACAGTGTAATGGAAAATCAGCGTGACCTTACCGAGGCTGTAAAGCGGCTGTTTACGGTGGGAGTGGTCAAGGGGTAATCGGTTTTTAAAGCTTCTTACAGCAAAAAAGTAGCCGAAACTTATCAGCAGGGGACTTTAAATCCCCGTTAAGGAAGCTTGTAAATTTGGAAAAAATCGCTTACATCAGCTGTTTACGGTAGGAGTGGTCAAGGGGTAATTTTTTAAGCTTCTTACAGCAAAAAAGTAGCCGAAACTTATCAGCAGGGGACTGAAAATCCCCGTTAAGGAAGCTTGTTAATTCGGAAAAAACGGTATTAAGCCGCTTACAGCAATTTTTATTCACCTTCCAGTGAAAATGCGGCTTGAAAATGCCATAGAAAATCAATGTTTTTTACGATACATACAGCAAATCAGATTATGCGTGTGCAGGTTCGACTCCTGCCGGAGAGATCCGAAGCTCAGTCGGTAGAGCAGCAAAAAATGTATCGTGGGAAAAATCCATTGTCCCGCCTACCGGGTATACTTTGATAATATGCTTAAGTTTACGATACAAACAGCAAAAAAATTATGGCGTACAGGTCGCAGGTTCGATTCCTGCCGGAGCAATCCGCAGCTCAGTGGCAGAGCAGTATGAAAAAAGTATCGTGTTATATTTAAAAAAATTTATGCTTTTAACGGCTCATACAGCCAAAAAAATGATTTTAAAAATCTCCATGGTCAGCCCCTAAGTGCGTTCGACTCGTACACACCGCATAAAAATATTGAATGCGGCGGCCGGGCAGAATTTTTAATGAGCCGTGTAATATTGAGACGCTTACAGCAAATTTATAAGTTTGTTTAGGGTACAAATCAAGGGCGTCTTGTAAGCTTATAAACAGTAAAGGAGTGTTTTACAATGAATAAATTTCTTGAACTTTTGAAAAATAAGTCCGACGAGGGCTTCACCGAAAACGGCGGCAGAACCTTTGTCACCTCGGGCTCGGATTGCCTTGACCTGTTTTTTAAAGCAGGGGCAATGCGCAGCGCTGATGAGGCACGTATTTGCAGCGCCGTTACAAGGGCGTTTGCGGAAAATCCCGACAAGACCATGAGGATAATTTTCTTTGCCCGTGATGTGCGTGGAGGCCTCGGGGAAAGGAGATTTTTCCGCACGGCCGTTAAATTTCTTGCAGATCATTCTCCCGAAAGCGTGGAGAAAAATATCCCCCTGTTCAGTGAATACGGCAGGTTCGACGATTTGCTTGCCCTTATGGGAACAGCCTGCGAAAAAAGCGCAGTCGCTGCGATCGGAAAGCAGCTGGAAAAGGATATCCTGAATATGGAAAAGGGCGAAGGCGTCTCCCTGCTTGGCAAATGGCTGCCCTCGGTGAATACATCATCAAAGGAAACCGTGACCGCAGCAAGGCGGCTTTGCAAGGCTCTCGACATGAGCGAAAAAGACTACAGAAAAACGCTGTCCGCACTCCGCCGTTACATAGACATCACCGAAAACCGCCTGCGGACACGTGACTATACCTTTGATTATTCAAAGCAGCCCTCGGGGGCAATGTTCAAGTATCGGGCGGCATTTTCAAGGAACGACAGGGAGCGTTATCTTGCCTATCTTGAAAGCGTAAAAAAGGGAAAAGCAAAGCTTAATGCTTCGGTGCTGTACCCTTATGAGATAGTCCGTGCCGTGCTTCCGAATTACTGGCAAAAAAATCCCCTCAGAAATGAGGATCGTATGAGCCTTGACGTTACCTGGAATGCTATGCTGGCAGCAGGGGAGGAGACCTCCGAAAATATGAACGCCCTTGCGGTAGTGGACGGCTCGGGTTCAATGTACTCGGGGTGCGGGAGCATTCGTCCCATTGACGCAGCCCTTTCTCTTGGGATATATTTTGCCGAAAAAAACAAGGGGGCTTTCGGGGGGCATTTCATAACCTTTTCGGCGCACCCCAGGCTTGTAAAAGTAAAGGGCAGCGACATTGCGGAAAAGATAAGCTACTGCGCCTCCTTCAATGAGGCAGCCAACACAGACCTTGAGGCGGTGTTCATGCTTATCCTTTCCACAGCCTTGAACCACAGGCTGAAATCTAAAGAAATACCAGGCAGACTTTACATAATTTCCGATATGGAATTTGACTACTGTATTACAGGCGGCAACAAAGAGCCTATGTTCACAGCCATGAAAAAGCTTTACAATAAGCACGGCTACAGGCTGCCCGAAATAGTTTTCTGGAATGTGAACAGCCGTTCGGAAAATGTTTCCGTAAAAATGTCCCAGACAGGAGCGGCATTGGTAAGCGGCAGCTCGCCCGCAGTTTTCAATATGGTAAAATCGGAGAATATGAACCCCGAAAAGATCATGAATGATATAATCGAAAGTGAACGGTACAAAAATATTGTGGCATAAGATGCCGCATAATATGAAAAAGCCGCCCGGCAGGAGAAAATTTTCTCAGCAGCCGAGCGGTTTTTTCATAACAAAACAAGGATGATTTTTTATGAATATGACAGTCTTTCGATTGCTCGTGCAAGAGCCATAACCTCGGAAGAACGGTTAAAATATGAGGGCGCAAACCGCACCCCTCCCTCGGGAAATGTGCCGTTTGCCATATGTGCAAGAGGCGAACAGTGCAGCCCGCCCCGCAGTGCAAAGCCCCTGTCGCTTAAGATTTGGGCGGCCTCCTCGGGAGTGAAGCCCTCAACGTTAAAAAGCACTATGGGCAGATAATCTGCTCCCTCTCTGCGGTAAATTTTCACACGGCTGTTTCCCGACAGGCTGTTTATCAGAACATTGCAAAGGCAATTTTCACGGCGGTGAATCCTGTCAATTCCCACCGCTTTTATGAAGTCCAGTCCCGCCCCCACTGAGGCTATCCCGGGGGTGTTTACCGTGCCGCTTTCAAGACCGTCGGGCAGGAAAGGCGTCTGTTCAAGATCGGCAGAAGTGCTGCCCGTGCCGCCCTCCATAATATGATAAATGGGGAATGTGCCGTCGGTAATAAGCAGCCCCGTGCCGCATATGCCGAAAAGCCCCTTGTGTCCCGGGGTGCATAGGATATTTATTCCGTCGGACTGCAAATTTACGGGGACAACTCCGCAGCTTTGTGCGCCGTCGCCTATAAAGCATATCCCGTACCGCCTGCAAATTTCCCCGATACGGGCAAATGGCATAAGCTGCCCCGTAACATTGCTGCCAAGAGTGCAGATCACCGCCCTGGTGTCGGGCGTTATAAGCTTTTCGATATTCATTGCCGTTTCCTCGTCATTTTCCGAAACTTCGGCAACGCTGTAGGAAACGCCGTATTTTGACATCTCGTAAACAGGCCTTGCCACAGAGTTATGTTCCATATTCGTGTGAATGATGTGAACACGCTCTCCCGCTGTGATAAAGGGCATCAAAAAGCCCTTTAAGGCAAGGTTGATACTATGGGTGCAATTGGACGTAAAAATTACATTTTCCGGGGACGCCCCGAAAAAATCCGCTGCCTTTTCCCTTACGCCGAAAACCGCCTCGGCAGCCCTGAGGGACATACTGTGTCCGCTGCGCCCGGGGTTACCTCCAAGGCGGACGGCGGCGTTTGCCACAGCCGGGAGAATTCCGGGCGGCTTTGGGTAACTGGTGGCAGCGTTGTCAAAATAAACCAAATCAAACTCCCCCTGCAAACGCTTTGGGGAAAACGTCTGCCAAGCTTATATTTTATTGACAGACATTTTCCCTTGAATCGGAATTATACGTTCGGATTTTTTTATCTTGCTTCGCTTATACTTTTGTAGGGAATCCCCGCTCTTTCCAGAATATTGGTAATGGATGAAGCGCTTGCCGCTGCGATCACCGAGAAGCCGCAGCCTCCCGAAAAGCCCGCAGGAGTGCGCCTTACCTGTGCACGGATACCCTCTCTATTCAAAACAGCCTTTGCCTTATTGGCATATGTCACCGAGGCAAAGGCGACTATGTGCTGTTTCAATTTTCTTCAATTCCTTTCGGTAGTTTACCCCCGATTAGTACAGGGGCATTATTAGTATATTCGTATGATGTTTTTTATGTGAATGACCCTGGAGAAAAATCCCCCATTGACAAAATCCGTTAAAGGTGCTATAATTTCATAAAGATATTTTTATTAATTTTGAGGAGATACTTCATAATGACTAAGGAAGAAATAATTTTGTATTCCAAGGAACTTTTGAAAAAAATGGGGTATAAAAAAAGAAATACAACATGGGTAAAAAAGGTTGATGAAGAGATTTTTATTGTTGTAAACATTCAAGGTTCACAGTTTGATAAAAGTGATTTTTATATAAATTTAGGCGTGTATATCAGACCTTTGGGCAATAAAGAAATGCCCGCAATTTCCGACTGCCATTTAAGCGAGAGGATAAATGCGGACATTGATTTAAATTCTCTTTTTGAGGGTATCGTAAAAAAATGGGAGGAATGGTACGGCACATCTGAAGCAATCTACGCAAGGGCATTGACGGGTAAAATGCCTATGTTTACCGATAAAAGGGTTTACGGATATTTTCTTGTAAGAGGAAAGGGATAGAATAATAAACCGCAGCCACTGCGCCTGCGTGAACATTTTACTTTTTACGGACCCATAATGGAAATAATGTTCGTGTCCGTATTGTTTTCCATCATAGCCGTAAGCCTTTCGGCAAACCGACGGTAGAAATCGACCACAACATGCAAATGCTTTCCGACCGCCGAATTATCACCGTTTATGTGATCGGGGTCATCGTCGGCGCACATATAAAAAATCGAAAATTCCTTTTTTATATCCTCCAGACGTGGGTCGTCGGGAGCGTTTTCCAGCAGCAAGGCTGTATCCAGAATTTCCTTTATCATATCCCGAACAGTGTCATAGGTATAGAAATTATACGTAAGATACCACTCAAAACCGCCTATGTAACCCTCAAGATCATCATAACGTCTTTTATTGTATGTAAGCTCTTCATCAAAATATTTGTAAAAGAAAAAGCTGAGAAAGCAGCGGACATCCTCTTCCTCTATAGAAAATTCTTCTTCCGCTTCAATGACCTCGTCCCATAAAATTTTACCCGTTTCTTTCAAAATCACAGGTCTGAACCAAAAATAAGACGACGGGTCATGCCCCTCAACAATTTCAATTTTAAAATCCATAAGCGCACCTCTTTTCCCAAAATTCCGGGGGAACATTAAGTCCCCCTTTTTTTATTCCTCATTCCGAGTCATCAGCGCCGCACATTCCACATGTCCCGCCCCGGGGAACATATCCACCGCCCGAAGCCTGCCAAGCCTGTACCCGTTGTCCGCCAGATAACGGCAGTCCCTCGCCGCCGTTGCAGGGTTGCAGGAAACCATTATCACACGTCCCGGCTTCATTTTTACAATACTTTCAAGAGTAAGTACGCCGCAGCCCTTTCTCGGCGGGTCGGTGATTATTACATCGGGAGTGCGTCCCCTTTCCGCTAAAATTTTCGCCGCCTCGCCTGCGTCCGCACAAATAAAATCAATGTTTTTGATTCCGTTTGCCATAGCATTTTTCTTTGCATTTTCCACCGCCTCGGGAATTATTTCCGCCCCGGTAACATGGCATGAAGCCCCGCCTATTTTCGCTAAATAAAGCCCTATAGTCCCCGCCCCGCAGTAAAGATCGAGAATATCATCATTTCCTTTTATCGCCGCAAACTCCGCCGCCGTTTCATAAAGTCTTTCCGCCTGCGCCGTGTTCACCTGATAAAAAGCCGCCGGAGAAATTTCAATTTTATTGCCGCACATTTCGTCCGCTATAAAATTTTCCCCCCACAAAGCAATGTATTTTTTCCCTAAAATAACATTGGTTTTTTCGGGGTTGATATTAAGTAAAACGGACCTTATTCCGGGAAATTTTCCGGGCAGTATTTCACTTAATTTCTTCAGAATTTCCGTGTACTTTTTATTCTCGTTCCTGACCGTCAGACACACCATAATTTCCTTGCTGTGATACCCCTGCCGCAGATAAATATGCCGCAAAAATCCCTCACCCGTTTCCTCATTGTAAGGCGGGATATTTTCTTCATTAACAAATTTTAAGATATCACCTGTTATCTCCCCGAAAATTTTCGGCTGCAAAAGGCAGTCGCCGCAGGGGACAATCCTGTGACTGCGTTTAGCATAAAATCCGCATACAGCCTTTCCGCCCTTGTCGGCAGCCACAGGGTACTGCGCCTTGTTCCGATATCTGTCAGTAACCTCGCAGCCCACTATCGGCAGCATATTTTCACCCTCGCTTATCTCAAAACCGCCCATTCTCACAAAAGCATTTTTCACCGCCGCCTGCTTGATTTTCAGTTCCGCCTCATAAGAAATATTCCTGAAAACGCACCCTCCGCAGGCCTTTTTAACAGCGCAGCCCCTGTCCTCACGGTCGGGAGAAGCTGTGATCATTTTTTCAATTATTCCATACGCACGGTTTGAAAACACCTTGACAATCCGACAGTCTATCTCAGCTCCCACAGCGCACCCGGGCACAAAAACCGCCATTCCCTCATGCCGCCCCACGCCGTCCCCCTCAAGAGTAACGTCCGTAACAGCCAGCCTTACAATATCATTCTTTGTTATAACAACCGCCCCTTTCAAAAAAAACGTCGGAATATTTTTATCCCTTATTCATTTCATTCACAACCTCCGCAGGCTTCACCGTCATCTCCGCCCAGGCAGGAGAAAACCCGCATTTTACCGCATTCCTCGCCGAACGTATATTCGACCAGGCGCTGCAGTAGAAGGGCACTTTCCCTCTCCGGGTAATTTCGCACGCAAGTCTGCTTGTAACAGCGCACGCAATCCCCCTCCTGCGGTATTCGGGCAGAACGTCCACCCCTATCTGCCACATCTTTTCACAGTCCGCCGAACAGCCCGCCAGCCCTATCAGCCGCCCATTTTCATATGCCCCCGCACCCAGTACATCAAGCTCCCTCCGCTTTTCGCAAAGAGCATTGCTCCACCGGGGCAAATATAAATTTTCAAAATCCCTCTGCTCTAAAATCCTGATTTCAAAGCCGCAGTCAAGCTTTTTAAGCCTATTCATATCGGGCAAAAAGTATTCCGCCATAAAGCAAATACTCTGCCCCGTCTCCCGCATTTTTTCTTCCAGCACATGCATATTCGGCGTTTCAAAGCAGTGGTAAAATTCGTATTTGCCAAGGTAATTCTGCACTGTCTCCCTGTACTCATTTTTGACCCCCGCAACAATATTGCTGCCATAAGAAACAAAGTTTGCCGCAATAGGCTCGCTGTAATATTTCCTCGCCCCGTCCCCTATCTCCGAATAAACTATCACATTTTCACTTTTCAGAAAATCCCCGGGATCGCAGCACAGATCGGCCGCAGACTGCTCCATGGCAATCCGCATTATCTCCGCATTAGTAAACATATCATTCCTCCGTAAGCCCGAAATGCCTTGCCAGTATCCCCAGCACTTCCTCACGTGTGTCCGTCTCAAAATCACTCCGTGTATGCGTAAAAAATCCCATACCGCCCCAGTCAAAGTCTACCTCGGGACGGTATTTGCACCATGAATTAAAATTATCCAGCGCCGCCTTCGGATTCTTGCATTTGTTTATCTGTTCAAGCATAAATTTTTTCTCCGGATCGTCCCGCTTGAAAAAATTTTTCACGCAAATATCGGGCGGGTCGCAAAGCATTATCGCCACATGATTATAGTCGGAAATTTCCCGCAGAATGTCGGGGGGAATATTCGTATCAACAATTACCCTCCTGCCGCCCGAGGAAAGCTTTATAAGCTCCAAAATTTCTATCTCAACACATTCCCTCGCAACGCTTTCCGTCCATTCAAAGTGTTCTTCGGGGGACATTCCGAGCCATTCCTCCCAACCGCTCATCGTGTCAAAATAGCACAGTCCCGGCTGCTCCCAGCGTGATAGTTTATCCCTCGGAAATACATCATGGTAATTTTCTCCGCAGCAGATCATATCGAATTTTTCCGCCAGCATTTTCACCGCAGTCGACTTCCCCGCACAGCTGTGACCGTTTATAAAATAAACATTTTTGAGATATTCTTTTATCAGATTTCCGCTTATACCTATCTTCATTTTTTTCCACTCCGTTAATTAGTCTTTCACACCAAAGGTACTCTGAAACTTAGGGGATTACCGCTAACTTTCAAACTTTCCACTCCGTTAATCAGACTTTTACACCAAAGATACACTGAAACTTAGGGGATTACCGCTAACTTTCAATCTTTCATCTCCTATAAAAAACCATAAATCAAAGGGCAAGAAATTCCACGGCACACAAATCCCCAAAATTCCTTGCCCTTTTTGCATTTATACGCCCGATATCTTTGCAGCCTTACAGTCCCTTTCCGAGATAATCTTCCTGTTCCTTAGTCAGCCTGTCGATCTCAATGCCCCAGGCGCCAAGCTTCCTGCGAGCAATTTCCAGATCGACCTCTCTCGGAACATCAATGACCATATCCGAAAATTTGCCCTTGTTTTTAACCAGATACAGCGCACTCATAGCCTGTACCGCAAAGGACATATCCATTATCTCCGCAGGGTGACCGTCCCCCGCAGCAAGGTTCACAAGACGTCCCTCGGCAATCACATAAACGCTCTTCCCGTTTTTCAGCTCATACCCCATTATGTTGTTCCTTGCTTCCCACGACTTAACGCAGCTGCCCCGCAGCCAGGCAACGTCCACCTCGCAGTCAAAATGCCCCGCATTGCAGCAAATAGCCCCGTCCTTCATATTCATAAAGTCCTTTTCTGTAATTACCCCCTCGCAGCCCGTCACCGTAACAAAGAAATCCCCGACCTTTGCAGCCTCCTCCATCTTCATCACCTTAAAGCCGTCCATTACCGCCTCCATTGCCTTAATGGGGTCAATCTCCGTCACAATGACCGAAGCGCCCAAGCCCTTTGCCCTCATAGCAACACCCTTGCCGCACCAGCCGTAGCCCGCAACCACAACATTTTTTCCCGCCACAATAAGATTAGTAGTGCGGTTGATCCCGTCCCAAACCGACTGTCCCGTGCCGTAGCGGTTGTCAAAAAGGTGCTTGCAGTCGGCATTGTTCACCAGTACCATAGGGAATTTCAGCTCCCCTGCACGGTTCATTGCAATAAGCCTGATTATCCCCGTGGTAGTCTCCTCGCACCCGCCGATAACATTGCCAATAAGCTCGGTGTATTCCGTGTGAATAAGATGCACCAGATCGCCGCCGTCGTCAATAATAATGTTCGGTCCCACTTCGATCACACGGCTGATATGCCTGTGATATTCCTCGTCCGTCGCATTGTACCAGGCAAACACACTAAGCCCCTCATGCACCAGTGCCGCCGCCACATCATCCTGCGTAGACAAGGGATTCGACCCCGTAATATACATATCGGCGCCCCCCGCCGCCAGCACCTTGCAAAGATAAGCAGTCTTAGCCTCCAGATGCACCGACAAAGCCACCTTAAGCCCTGCAAAAGGCTTCTCCCTCGCAAATTCTTCTTCAACGCTTCTCAGCAGCGGCATATTCTGCTTTACCCACTGAATTTTCCTCGCACCGCTTTCCCAAAGCTCTGCATTTCTTATTTCCGACATAATAAAATCAATCCTTTCCGAGCATAAAATCAAACTGTATTTTAATTATACAATATTTCCCTCAATATTGCAAGCCTTATTGCAAAAAAATTTCGGGAGACCGCCTTGCACAAATCTCCCGAAAAAATTTATTCAAGCATAATACTTTTGACCGACTGCCTGTCCAGCTTCCTCCCGAATACATACAGAATAATTTCATACGCCGCAATAAACGCCGCCAGCGAAATTGCCAAAGCCTTAAAATCAAAGCTGTAAGCAGGCATATCCTCATAATCCGCAAAAACAATGTCAACCATTATCCTCAGCAGAAAATACTGATACGCCGTCCCGATAATAAAGCCAATGTATGTAACAGGACGGTAACCTTCAAGCACCGAACCGCAGCATTCCTTTCGGGAATACCCGAAAACCTTCATCATAGCAATAGTTTTCCCGTTCCCCTTTACCACGCTTGAAAGGGACATAAGCAGCGTCATAAACGCCAGAATAAGCCCTATTGAAATTATCATCCACGAAAAGGTCTCGCTTGAAAGCTTATTCATAGACATAGACATCTGAGTCATTGACGAAAAGCAGAACGCCGAAAATCCCACAAAAAATACAAGACTTTTTCTGCTTTTTAAAGTGTTCCTTTTAAGGTCCGATAAAAACGGCAGCTCTTTGTCATCAGACTTGCCTTTCCCGATCTTAACATTTTGCGATTCTTTCAGCAACCCAAGCACAGGGCATTTCAGCTTAAAAAACGCATACAAAACAGACAATAACATAAAGAAAACCGTCGGCAGAATTATCATACAAAACGCCAGCCCCAAATGAAATTCGGGAGCAATATCGGGAAAAAGCCCCTCGCCGTTCTGCGCCTCATAAAAATTCGGCATATACCCCATAGCGCCCGCATAACCTGACACCGTGCCGATAAAAACGCTCAATCCGAATACCCGGAAGTGCACCGCCACACTCATATCCGAATACCCCAGCGCCTTTAAAATCCCCAGTTCTTTTCCGTGACTGTCAATATAATTTTTCACATAAAAAATAAGCAGAACAACCGTCGTAGCAGCAAGACACCCTCCCGAAACACCGACAACGACCTTCCCCGTCGCTACAACAGCCTCATATATTACCGTTCCCATAGGATCGGTGATCTCGTCCTTCACCGCCCCGATGTCAATGTTGTAATTCATAAACAGCGCACATACAAAAACCGCACAGCAGCAAACCACGCTTATGGCAAAAAGCTTTGCCATATCCCTTATCCCTATAAGCATATTGTCACCACCCGATCTCGTAAGCATTCTTGCGGGTATCATTCGTATATACCTCCGAAATTTTCCCGCTGTTCATTTTAATTACCCTGTCCGCCATTTCCGCAATGTTCTGATTGTGGGTGACCATAACTATCGTAAATCCGTACTCATTCTGCAAAGCGCATATGTAGTCCAGGACCTGCCGCCCCGTCTCTTCGTCCAGCGCACCCGTAGGCTCATCCAGAAATAATACCTTCGGCTTTTTCGCCAGCGCCCTCGCCACCGACACTCTCTGCTGCTCGCCTCCCGACAGCTCTCCCGGATATTTTTTCAGCTTCTCACCCAACCCCACAGCTCCGATAATTTCCCTGTAATCCCTGTTCCCCGCAGGCTTCACAAGGTCTGCCCCCATTTTAACATTCTGCATAACATTCATATTCGGCAGAAGATAATACTGCTGAAAAATAAACCCTATCCTGTCCCTCCGCAGCCTCGTCAGCTCACTGTCCGAAAGCGCCGTAATGTCCTCCCCGTCGTAAAAAATACTGCCCCCGTCGGGTCTCTCCAGCGCAGAAATGGTATTCAGAAGCGTCGATTTTCCCGAACCCGACGTGCCTAAAATAACCGTAAAGCTGCCGTCCTCAATTGTAAGGCTGATATTTTTCAGCACCTGAAAACGGCTCTCACCCTGCCCGTAAAATTTGGTTATTTCTCTTGCCTCGATCACTGTAATTTCCTCCTTTTAAATTATAAACGCCAAAAGCATAGCTAATATATTAAAGCCCTGCTTCATATCGTTATTACTAAACTTAATTTTCACTCTTTATATTTTTAAGCAGTCCCACAAAAATCTCCGTCATCATACCGCTGATCTCTTCATCGGAAAAGCAGCACATTTTAGTCGCACATAAAGCAGCTATCCCGTGAGTGTATATCCAAAGATGACGGTACAGCCTTTCCGCCTTTTCAAGGGTCAACCCATAACCGTCCTTTACCGATAAAAGGATCGCATCATAATTTTCGTCAATTTCGGGAAGCACCGTCCCCAGCCTCGGAACAACACTGTGCTCTTTCATAAAAAGAAGCTGAAAAAGCTTCGGTTCATTTATCGCAAAAAGAATGTACTGCGTGCCCACACCCTTAAAAGCAGGAGTGTTCTCCAGCCCCCGCAAAACATATTCCTTGTATAAAGCCTTAGCCGCCTCAATAACAGCCCCGCACACCTCGTCCATACTCTTGAACACCGTAAAAATAGGCCTTGCCGAGCTTCCCAGCCTTTCGCCCAAAGCCCTTGCCGTAAGCGCCCCGAAGCCCTCCTTGCGAACAATAGCCAGCGCAGCCTCAATAATTTCATCCTTAGTAAACTTAGCCTTAGGAGGCATTTTCACATCACCTTCAGGAAGCAAGAGATAAAGAGGCAAGAAGCAAGAATTTCATTGCCTTTTTCCCTTGCATTCATTTTAAATCACACGTTTTGCAACATCTGTTTTAATTATATCCACATTACAAAAAAATGTCAATACCCTTTACTCCAAAAAATAAAATTTAACATTTGCAAAACACATTATCCACATGTTTTCCCAAAAGCAAAACCGCCGCATTAGCCTATGCAGCGGTCGTATTTTAAAAAACTAATCCCCCATATATCCCTTGAAATCTATCTCCCTCACCTGCAAAAATTCCACATAATCCATACTCTCATACTCTTTGCATTTTTCATGTTTTTAAGGTGTTAGGTAATTTTTCTATTTTAGCCAAAAACTAACCTCAAACCCATAGTGTAAGACGGGTTTGAGGTTTATCATTGTTTTTTAAAATCAATTGTTATAATTATTTATTGCCGATATAATTGTTGAATCAATAAGTGCACCAGAATTATATACAACGGTATCAGAGGTACCATATCCATGAATAGCATAAACATAATAATTAGCATCGAAAACCGGAGCCCCACTCATTCCACCAAGTGCACTTGCACTATAATATACTAAATTATTGTTTGTATCTACAGATTGAATACTACCATTAGATGAATGATACTGATAATATTTGTACGTTTCTGGATAACCACTAACTTCAACATTGGTATTAACATTAGATGAGGTAGCTGTCTTATATCCAAAATATCCAGTTGCGTTTCCAATTTCAGTGCTTGTTTTTACTACACACCAATCATTACCGCAAGTACTGGTATCGTTGGTATAATTGGCATTATATACCCATGAAATAGGATTGTATGATGTTGCATTTATATAGCTAGTGCTGTTTCCATTGTGTTTCAGGTAAAGCTCAACCCTTTTTGCCCAAATATGTTCTTTTGTATGGTACATAGTATGACATGCTGTTAGCATTACACCTTTTTTAACCATAAAGCCAGTGCTAGTGGTCCATGTATCTATTTTACCGTCACCTGTTGTATCAAAGCCATTTCGCATTAATATGACTTTGCAATATGGTGCAACTGTTGTATTAGAAACTTTAGATAAAGTACTTCCCGAAATAATAGAATTTGGAGAAATTTCGGAAGGTAAATTAAAAGCACTTGCACTAGGTGTCGGGGTATATGCAGGAGAATATGTAAATTCATCGCTTACATTCAAGTAGATTGTTGATGTTTCTCCAGTTGAATAATTGTACTCTTCCAAAGCTACTTGTGAACTGTTGGTGGCGTAAACAGGTACAGCATTTATTGTAAATAAAGTACTAATAGCAAGGAAAACAGAAAATAATATCTTTTTCATAATTGAGCCTCATTTCATTTAATTTATAATATTAAAATATGCATAAATAACTTCTTTGCCTACAAATACTACAGCACGGTATTCACCTTCTTCCATTTGATTTTCAAATTCATTAGTTTTTACAGTTATATTACAACTATAAGGGATGCTTTCATCTCCTTCCACACAACAATAGCCCCACCAATTACTTTCAGTCATCATCCAATTATTATAGATGTCACTTTTATATTTTAAGCGTATCCACTCATTATTATATTTTTTTTCGATATATGGAATGAAATTATAATAAAAACCTTTTCCAATATTTTTATTAGTAATAGTTATAATGATTTTTTCTGTAGTTGAAGGATACTCTGTAAAATCTGTATAACAAACAATATTACTATAATCCTGTTCCGGTTCATTATCAACCAGAAAATCATTATAACCTGTTTCAAACATTTCTGTAGTTGGATTAGTTTGTTCAAAAATAACAACATCATTAATGGATGAACTGGTTTCTAATGATGAAGAAGATTTATTATCGCAACTTGATAGCAATATACAACAAATTATCAAGAAAATTAAAAAAAACTTGTTCATAATACCTCCATATTATACTATGTATAGTTATCACACAATACATATTTAAATTATATTCCTACGTTTCTATGTCAAAGAAAAAGGAGATATTGTCTGTCAATCGCCTATGCAATAAAATCAGCATATAACTAATTTACTTTTATAATATCACATTATCTGCTGCGTTTCAACAAAAATCGGACAAACAGCATTTTTTTTTGGAATAAATAGCATTCTTGCTATTATTAATCACAAATTGTCTTTATTTTCTCAAAACATTTGCATATGGTCACAGTAAAAAACACCGTAAATTTGGATATCGACTTAAAAAATGTCATATTTTCACCTGCCCTCCCCCGCCGCATTTCTGAGCGCCCTTACCTCCTCTGCAGTAAGCTCACGCCAAGTCCCGGGCTTTAGCATACCCAGCTTCACAGGTCCCACGGAAGTCCTCCGCAGCCTCGCAACCTCCAGCCCCACAGCCTCGCACATACGGCGTATCTGCCTGTTTCTCCCCTCTCTTATCGTTATCCGCATAACGCTCCGCCCCGGCTCATCTGCCTCAATTGAAACCGTCGCAGGCAGGGTCATCTTCCCGTCCAGCATAACCCCCTCCGTCAGTCTCACCACCTGATCATCGCTCACCGCAGACCGCACCGTCACCCTGTAAGTCTTGCTCACATGACGGCTCGGGTGCATAATATCATTAGCAAATTTCCCGTCATTCGTAAACAGCAGCAGCCCCTCCGAGTTGCGGTCAAGCCGTCCTATAGGATAAACCCGCTCCTCGACCCCCGTCAGAAGCTCCGTCACACACCGCCTGTCCAGCTCGTCGGACATAGTCGTAACATATCCCCGGGGCTTGTTGAGCATAATATAAATTTTCCGCCGCTTTTTGCTGTACCGCAGCCGCTCGCCCTCCACCATGATAACGTCCTTGTCATTAGCCTTGTCGCCCAGCCCCGCAACATGACCGTTGACCCGCACAAGCCCTTTGCTTATAAGCTCTTCTGCCTTTCTGCGAGAGCAGTAACCGCTCTCCGAAAGAATTTTCTGCAATCTTATCTTTTCCATAATTTTAATAGCCACCTAACCTATCGGAGGCAAGAGGTTCAAGAGGCAGGAAGCAAGATTTTTTATGCCCTGCATTGCTCTTAAAACTCCCGCTTGTTTTCTTATATTTTTCTAAAATTTCAAATACCCAAAATATCAAATTTGAAATTTCGGTTTACTTATCACAAGGTTTAATTTCAAAACTTATCAAAGGAACGGTATTAGATTTTGAATGAATATCAAATTTAAGATAATACACATTCTCTCCATCACAAAATTTATAATACATAGCTGTTGAATCATCAGCAATATTTGGCGTTCCAAAAACAGATCTGATCTGCTCGCCTGTACCGTAAAAATCAATATTTCCCGATATGCCTACATCTACCTCTGCCTGCTCGCAATCCTCTTTATGTAAAACAATTCTTGTAACAGGCTCATCAAGCACTTTTTCAATTTTATCCTCATCACAGAAAAAAGCAAGCGTAAAAATGCGTATATCATTTTTCACAACATATACCATTAAAACCTTGTCACCGCTGTACAGCATATGATTTTCATCAACAAATTCCGTCTCAAACGTAAAATCATCATATTCCGAAAGCTTATTCAGAGTAGTGGGCAAGGTCAGCGTTTTTCCGTTTATTTGAATGATATTCCGCAGGTCCTCTCCGCTCCACCCTTCGGGCATAAAAATTTCCTCTTCCACGCCGCTCTCCGAAACCGTTGTTTCCTGTTCTGTTACTTGCACAGTATCGGTCGGTCCGATCACCTGTTCGGTATCAATTTTTTCCGCATCGGTGTCCCCGCACCCGACCGAACCGAACATCATCATACACGCTGCAAGCAACATCAAAAACCTATTTTTTCTCATAAAATTTTCCTCCCGAAAATTAATCTTTTTAACCCTTTTTTCATTCGCAGCACTCCCTGCATAATCTCCCGAAAAACCGCATATATTATCCCAAAACAACAAACCCACAAACCTGGAGGTAACAGTCTTTGAAAACGCAAATAAAAAAAATGACAGCCCTGTTTCTCGCAGTATTTTTCACCTGCACATTGCAGATAAACGCATTCGCCGAAGATGACCCCGAAAACAGCATTTACCAAACCGCCTCCGCCGGCGAATCAAATGAAGCTATCGCTGCCATAGCCGCCCCTGCCGACGTCTCCGCCCTCAGCGCAGTCCTCATTGAAGCCGACAGCGGACGTATCCTCTGGGGCAAGCAGGAAAACACACGCCGCCCCATGGCAAGCACCACCAAAATAATGACCACCCTCATCACCCTTGAAAGCGGCGATCTCGATACCGAATTTACCGTTGACCCTGCCGCCGTCCTCACCGAGGGTTCTTCCATGGGACTTGCAGAGGGTGATATCGTCACCAAGCGTGACCTGTGCATAGGAATGCTTCTTCCCTCGGGCAACGACGCCGCCAACTGCGCCGCCGTCAAAATTTCGGGCACTATGGAAAAATTCGCCGACCTTATGAACGCACGGGCAGCCCGAATGGGACTTACAAATACCCATTTCGTCACCCCCTCCGGGCTTCACCGTAACGACCACTATTCCACCGCATACGATATGGCTGTTCTTGCCGCCCACGCCCTGCAAAACCCCGATTTTGCCGCAATCTGCCGTGAACCGTCAATCTCCCTCGACTTCGGCGATCCCCCCTATAAGCGCACCCTCGTGAATACCAATAAGCTGCTGAAAATGTACCCCGACTGTATCGGCGTAAAAACAGGCTTTACCGACGAAGCAGGCAGATGCCTTGTCAGCGCCGCAGAACGTGACGGCGTTCGCCTTGTCTGCGTCACCCTGAACGCCCCCAACGATTGGAACGACCATACTCTCCTGCTTGACTACGGCTTTTCCGTAACAAGCCGCAAGCCCCTCGCAGGGGACTTTACCTATACCCCAAACGTGGCAGGCGGCACTTCCGATACCGTCACCCTCGTCCCCGAATATCCCCCCGAATACACCGATATTGCAAACTGCAACAGAACGATCACATGGAAAATCGCCGCCCCGCCCCTGCTTTACGCCCCCGTAAAATCGGGAGAAACTCTCGGCACTTTAACTCTCTATGACGGCGAAACCCCCATAGCCGCTATCCCCATGACTGCCGCAGAGGATATCCCCATATCAAGCGCACTCCCCCCAAAGCCAAACCCGTTGCGGCATATCCTCGACACGTTCAAAGATAAGCTCAAATCTCTATTCGCATAACGCACTAAAAAGACATATCCTCAAACTCACTGCCCGAACATATTATCCGTCAGCTCAATTTGATTTGTCAGACAAATGTGCATGGGCACACCCCGTTTCCCGGGAGTCGAAATCTGAAACCCAAGCCCCTCATATAATTCCGCACAGTCACCCCATGCCCATATATCCACCTGGATCCCGAAGCCGGGCTTCAGCTTAGAACGCAGAAAATCGAAAATTTGCCTTATCATTTCGGCTTCAATGCCCCGTCCCCGATATTCGGGCATAACAATAATGTCATGTATCAAAGCCACCGAACCGCCGTCCCATATAAGTCTCGCCATGCCCACAGCCATGTCCCCGTCATAAGCCGCCGTAATAAAGGCGCTTCCGTCAAGACCCGCCTTCATCTGTTCGGGGTGAATTTTTCTGAATCCTACAGCCGCACGGATAAGATTTGCACTTTCCGCCGTTATCGAGTTTTTGTAGCATACCGCCATTTCCGATACCTCCCCGAGTTGCGTAAACCGCCCCTGTCCGAACACACCGGACACGCCTGCAAACGCCCCTACGGCAATTTACTTGTCATCCCCTATAAACATATCCGCAGGGATCTCAATATCGTCCGTGTCGCCGCCTGCGGCAGGATCCTCTGACTTCTCCTCTTTTTTCTTAAACAGCCCGGCCACCTTGTTGAACACCTCGGGCACCATATTAACGATCGCCGACGAAGCGGAAACGTCCAGATTAAGCTGCAAAAGCTGGACCTCACCGTTTGAGATCACCAGAAATCCCATAGGCGAAACAGTCATCCCCGCACCGCTGCCGCCGCCGAAGCATTCCTTTTCCACCTTAGTGGGCAAGTCCGTGCCGCCCCCCGCAAACCCGTAGGAGACCTTTGACACAGGGATCACCGTGACCCCGCCGTCCAGCTTTACAGGGTCTCCGAGGATCGCATTTGCGTCCGCCATCTCATGAATTTTCCCCATAGCCGAGGTAATAAGCTCCTGAACCTTAGTATTTTTTGTATCCATTTTAACATTCTCCTTACATTGCAGTGCCCCGAAAGCGCCGCATATTAATTTGTTGAATTTTTCGCCTTGTAACGCTTAACAGCAGCCGCCGACGCCGAAACCGCTTCACTGCCGCTTCCTATCAATTCGTCCAGCATAGGCTTGTATTTTTTCCTCCCCCGAACGTAATCGAACAGGATCGCAGCAAACGCATTCAAAAGGCTCGCAGGCCGCAGCTTCACCTTAAATTCCCCGTCATACCGGGCTTTCTCCGAAGGCGTGTTGTAAAGGCAGTCAATTCTCACCGACCTTATTTTCACCTTCATAAAGCTCATCATGACCCCCAGTAAATTGTAAAACCCTGCGCATAATTTTCCGTAAGCCAGAGCCGCCCTTGCAGCGTCCTCATCGGCAGCCGCAAAATCGACTGCAAGCCCGTCGACCGTAACCTTTCCCAGCAGCTTTTTTATATGCCCCTCGCAAAGCTCCCATAAAAGCAGCGCCGCATTTTTCTTCCTTTCAAAATTTTCCAGAAGCTCCGATATCCGTTCCCCAAGCGGCTTTTTCGGTTCATCGGAATCGCATTCGTCATCCGGATTTTCACTTGATTTTTTCTTTGAGGATTTTTTTCCGCCGTGGGATTTTTTATTAGATTTTCCGGCTGATTTTTTTTCGGATTTTCCCGAATCATCTTCCGGTTTTTCTTCCGAATCACCCGTTAAATTTCCCTTAAAATTTCCCGATTCATCTTCCAAATCACCCGTTGAATTTTCTTCGGAATTACCCGAAACATCTTCCGGAATTTTCATTGAATTTCCCTTGAAACTCTCCAAATCATCTTCCGGAATTTTCGTTAAATTTCCCTTAAGATCATCCGGATTTTTAATTGAAATTTCCGCATTTTTTTCTCCGGGATCCTCTGCCCGATACCCCCCTGCGGCAAATTTTTTCCCCGAAGCATTTTCCTGTTCATTCCCCCCGTTTTCTGCGTCTCCCTCTTCAAAATCATCCTCATCAAAGCCGCTTTCGGATTCCGAACGGGCATTCGGTCTGTCCGAAAAACCGATCTCCGCAAAGTCCTCGAAAATTTCCTCATCCTCATCCAAAGGCTTTTTTTTCGGAGACGGCAGCCTTGCCCTTTTCCGTTTTTTTCTGCGCTTTTTCCGCCTCGGAAATATCACGATACCGAACCAAAGGTACTTAACGGCTGCCTCCAACCGCCCCCCGTAAAATTTGATATGAGCCGTTACGGGAACATTCACCAAAAGCACCGACATCAGTATCAGAACACCGATAACTATCAAGACGGTCATGAACTGTCGCCTCCCGATTCATCGGGCTCCGGCGGCTCACTCAAACGCCCTGCGGTATCCCCATTCCCACCGTTGTCAACCGCATTATTTTTATCGGATTTTTCCGTCCCCCCACCATTTTCATCCGCCTCATTATCGGCGGATTTTTCCGTCCATCCGCCATTTTCATCCGCCTCATTATCGGCGGATTTTCCCGTCCATCCACCGTTTTCATCCGCCCCATTATCGGCAGATTTTTCCGTCCCCCCACCATTTTCATCCGCCCCATTATCAAGGCCTTTTTCCCCATAGTCCCCGGATTCATCACCGTCCCCCGACTCATCAATAAGCAGCGAATCGAAATCCTCGGGCACGTGCCCCGGCAAAGGCGGCAGATCCTCCAGCGACTCCAGCCCGAAGCACCTCAGAAAATTAGCAGTCGTGCGGTACGCAATAGGTCTCCCGGGCACATCCAGCCGTCCCGCCTCCTCCACCAGATCACGCTCCGCCAGCGAATTTACAACCCCCGAGCTGTCCACCCCCCTGATGTGCTCCACAAAGCTCTTGGTCACAGGCTGATTGTAAGCGATTATGGTCAGCGCCTCCATAGCAGCAGGGGAGAGAGGCAGATTTTTCCGTGTCTCCGCCGCCGCTTTCACATTTTCCGCATACTCCGCACGGGTCGCCAGCTGATAGCAGCCCGACAGCTTCAGCACCGTAAGTCCGCTTCCCGTCCTGTCATAAAATTCCTCCAGCGAGTCCGCCAGCTGCGCCAGAGCGCCCTTTTCCACCCCCGCCGCCGCCGCCAGCCGCTCAGGCTCCACAGGGTCGCCGCAGGCAAAGAGCACAGCCTCCAGCGCCGCAGCTTTATCGGTCAATTTCTGAATCATATCAACGTTCCTTTGCTGATCCTGCATTTCAAATGTATTTTCACATCCGAAAGCCGATTTGTATAATTAAAGCAAATCAATGCAAGAATTTATTTTCAAACAGCCGCATAAATTTCTCTCGGGCTTCTGCCGTTTCCTGCGGTGTCCTTCCCGAGGCAGCCCCTTTATATAAGGCTCATATGCATTTCATCTGTACCTATGCCCCTCATAAACTATCACCCCTTCAATGTCTCCGAAACCCGTAAATCCGTGCACTTCGTAACCGGATCACTTCACGGCAGATCCCCAAAGCATTTCCCATAATATCCAACCATTATTGTAATTGCACAATTGCCCCTGCATTCCCCTGCACGCTCACTGAACACTCACTGCCTCCCGCAGCATTCCCCGTATATTATTCTAACATAAAACCGTTGATTTGTCAATAGCTTTGTGCAAATTAAATTATATATTTTGCAAATTCTCTCTATCCCACAAAAACCCGTATAAATTTCAATTAATATTTATGTAATATGCACCACGCAATAACCGTCCATACAGAAATCCACCCCGTCAACCTCCTTCATCCGCATTCTCCGTTGCCTCCCGCAAACTCTCTCCCGCATCCTCGTCATAGAACATCCCCCCTAAAATCTCCTCGTCCGAAAGGGTGGGATCAATGACCTGCGAATCCGCCCTGTTAAGGGTCAGCTCACTGTTGTCGTCACTCAGCAGGACCCTCCCCGATTTTGTCAGCTCCAGCACCGCCAGAAACGCCGCCACCCTGTCCGAGCGGTCACGAATTTCCCCGAAAAGCCCGTCCATAGAGCATTTCCCGCTTTCGTAAAGCTTTTTCAGCACATACACGATCTTCGACGTCACCGTCACAAATTTCTTTGAAACCAGCTTGGAAAACGCCGAAGGCTTCAGCTCCTCCCGCTCATTTTTCCTCGTCCCCAACCCCTTGTATGCCGCCAAAAGCTCTTCCGGTTCATGCCGCAGCGAATAGGAAAGGTCAACCTCGATCTCCATAGGCTTGCGCACCGCAAATGCATTGCCTATATAAATATCCCTCATATTCGCTGCCGCAATTTTGCACAGCGAATATTCGATAAGCCTCCCCTGAAGCTCTTTTTTAAGCTCCTCCGCCTCTTCCTTCCGAGGCAGCAGCGACAGCGTCTTTATATAAATAAGCCTTGCCGCCATTTCCAGAAATTCCCCCGCCGTCTCCATATCCTGTACTCCAAGCCCCTCAATGAAGTCCAGATACTGTTCCACCAGCGTAAGTATGGGAATGTCGTTGATATTCAGCTTGTGCTTTGAGATAAGGTGCAAAAGCAGATCAAGAGGCCCCTCAAAGCCATCCAGCTTGTATGTAACCGTCGTCATATCTTAAGGCCCCGCCAAAGCGTCCACCCAAAGGGTAAGAAATTCCATTATCCCGATCACCTTTAACTGCAAAAACTGCAAGGGTTCTTCCAGCAGACCGCTGTACAAAAGGACTATCATCACCAGTGCAATATATCTTTCCACCGACATGATCTTGAAATAGACCCTGTCCGGCAGTACCGCATTGAATATTTTAGACCCGTCCAGAGGCGGTATAGGCAGGAAATTGAACACCCCCAGCGCAATATTTATCACGCAAATGTACCGAAAAACCAAACTCAGCCACATGCAGGTCTCGCTTTCAAACCGATACACCCCAACATAGAGCGTCAGCTTGCATATTATCATTGACAAAAATGCCATAATAAAATTGGAAGCAGGCCCTGCCAGCGACGACAGCATCATATCCCGTTTAGGCTTCTTGAAATTATTCGGGTTCACGTTTACCGGCTTGCCCCAGCCGAACCCCGCCACTATCAGCATAAGCGAGCCCCACAAGCTCAGGTGAGCAAAGGGATTGAGGGTAACACGCCCCTGCCGTTCGGGGGTATCGTCACCCAGCTTTGAAGCCGCAAAGGCATGGGCAAATTCGTGCACGGGCACTGCCGTAAACAGCACCAGCAAATGTATCAGTATCTTATCACTCATAAATTATTTCCTTCGGATCATCATTGCTCCGGGCAATGCATTCTTTCGTATCACATGTATTTTTCTCATCTGCCGAGGCAAAAAATAATCGGCATATCCTTTATTATACAACATTTTTCCGAAAAATACAAGAGGGAAAAGCAGTTGTTAAGACTTTGTTAATATATTCTGTGTATTTTTGGCATATTACACATGGGATAGATTTAATTTTGCAATTTCATAGACAAAAAAAGGGCTTTCACACTCAACCGCCGCCATGGCTTTTCACCCCTCAACCGCCGGGGATTTGCTTTTCCCCCTCACACGCCAAGCCACCGCCGCCCCTTCCCCTACCACACCGTGAAACTGTCACTCCTTCCCCTACTGCACCAAGGAACTGTCGCCCCTTCCCCTACCACGCCAAGTGACTGCCGCCACTTCCCCTACCACGCCAAGGGATTGTCGCCGCTTCCCCTACCACACCGTGGCACTGTTGCCACTTCCCTCACTGCGCCGTGGGACTACCGCCGCTTCCCCTACCACACCGTGGCACTGTTGCCACTTCCCTCACTGCGCCGTGGGACTACCGCC
>CAZGAZ010000006.1:54668-72828 GCA_964523835.1 uncultured Ruminococcus sp. | reverse complement strand
GTTGAGAGAAAGGAAATGGAGTATTCCTACAGCGACGGCGATCTGTACTACTTTATGGATCCTGAGACCTATGAGCAGACTCCTATCAGCGCAGCAGAACTGGGAGACAGCTTCAAGTTTGTCAAAGAGCAGATGATCTGCAAGGTATGTTCCTATAAGGGCAAGGTTTTTGCAGTAGAGCCCCCCAACTTTGTTGAGCTTACCGTTACCCAGACCGACCCCGGTTTCAAGGGAGATACGGCTACCAACGCCACAAAGCCCGCAACTCTCGAAACAGGTGCGGAGATCAAGGTTCCCTTGTTCATCAACGAGGGCGAGACCATAAGGATCGACACCCGCACGGGCGAGTATATGGAAAGAGCGTAAAGTATGCTGCGGCATACGTATGTATGCCAACATGCCGCTGAGCGGATGCATAAAAGCTTTTTTAAGGAGGCAGGATTATATGGACTTCAAATCATTATCCGAAAAGACAGCGTATCTGCGGGGCCTTATGAAAGGGCTAAAAACCGATGACGAGGTTATCTGCCTTATAGCGGAGATACTGTCGGATATGGCGCACCAGATTGAGCAGACCCATGACGATATGGGGGAGTTGGCGGAGCTTGTTGATGATATTGACAAGGATCTGGGCGAGATAGAGGGCGATTTTTACGAAACCGAAAGCGATGACGGGGACGATTTTGAAGAGCCCGAGGACGAGGAGCTTTTTGACGAAGAGGAAATGTACGAGGTGACCTGTCCCACCTGCGGCGATACTATCAATCTTAACGAGGGTATGATCGCCGAGGGCACTATTACCTGTCCCCGCTGCGGCGAGCTGTTGGAATTCGATTTGGATTCGGCAGGCGATGAGGACGACAGCGAATAAGCTTTCAGAGGTCGGATGTGAGAGGCAAGAGGTTAGAAAAGCCTGTTGCCGCTGATGTTTGAGTGTTTGAGGAAGTGCCTGTATATTGGCATTTCTCCGACTATTTTTGAATAAACTGCAATTTGTTTCGGGGCGGGGTGAAAGTCCCCACCGGCGGTGATTGGTGTTAAACCTGTAAACATGCTTAACATCATAAGTCCGCTACCGTTGTTTCTGCTGTGTAAAATTGTTTTGCCCGGTAAAACAACGCTGATTCGGTGAAAATCCGAAACCGACGGTTACAGTCCGGATGGAAGAAACAGGCGTCATTCCCAAAGGAATGGCATTTTCTGCGTGTATCCTGCCCGTGAAACTGTTGTCACACGTTTCACGGGCATTTTTCTGCGAACAAATTGCTCTTTATTAATAAATCATTTATTTTTAAGGAGGGCTTTTTTATGAAAAGCAACATTTTTAAACCCAACAGGGAGATCAGCAAAACAAGACAGCTGACTGTTACGGCTATTTTAGGGGCAATGGCGTCGGTGCTTATGTTTGCGGAGATATCCCTGCCCATGTTCATTCCGGATTTTGTAAAGTTTGACCTGTCCGACCTGCCTGCGCTTATTGCGGCGTTTGCGGTTGGACCTATGTCGGGGGTGTGCGTTTGCCTTATAAAAAATCTGGTGAACATTGGAGTCACCTATTCGGCAGGGATAGGCGAGCTTGCGAATTTTCTTATCGGCTGCGGACTGGTTATTCCCGCGGGACTTGTCTATAAAATGAAAAAGACCCGCAAAACCGCTATAATAGGAGCTTTGCTTGGGTCTGTGGTCATGGCGCTGGTGAGCATTCCCGTAAACTACTTTATCAGCTACCCTTTCTATGCAAGGCTTATGGCAATGGAAGCCATTATAGAGGCATATCAGAAGCTTAATCCCAAGGTGGAAACGCTGCTTGACGCACTTATCTGGTTCAATATGCCCTTCACCTTTGTCAAGGGGCTTTGCAGCACGGCAGTGACAGTTGCGGTCTACAAGTATCTTTCTCCCGTTTTAAAGCACGGCACGGCGGACAGAAAACCCGTCAAGAATTGACAGTGCCGCTGACGTGTACAAGCATAATTAAAGTCGGCAAGATAATTCACGCCGCCCGGGTTCTCCGTATTTTGGAAACCCGTGCGGCGTTTTTTGTACAGTTATCGGAACATATTATTGCGATTGCCGTATGCAAAGCAAAATTTACTTTCTCTCGCCCGAATTTTTCTCGTAAATTATCATCAGCCCTTTGAGCATAAGGTCGTCGTCGAGGATTATTCTGCTGCGGCACAGGGGAGCGATAACCCCCGCAAGCCCTCCTGTGGCAACGGCTGTGCAGGTTTCTCCCATACTCTCGTTAATGCGTTCGATAAGCCCGTCTATCGCCCCTGCGTTGCCGTAGAGAATGCCGCTTTTAAGGCATTCCACAGTGTTCCGCCCTATGACACGGCGGGGCGGCTCGAGGGCTATTTTCGGCAGCTGTGAGGTGCGGCTGATAAGGCTGTCATGGGACACTGCCACGCCCGGCACTATCATTCCTCCCATATACTGCCCCTTGCCGTCAATAACGGAAAGGGTGGTCGCCGTGCCCATATCAATGATTATAAGGGGCAAGGGGTACTCCGCAATGCCCGCAACAGCGTCCACCACAAGGTCGCTGCCAAGCTGGGCGGGATTGTCTATAATTATGCTCAGCCCCGTTCTTATCCCAGGTCCCACTATCATGGCCTCGGTGTGAGTGAACCGCTCGGCTGCGCTTGCAACCGCCTTTGTCACCGAGGGCACTACCGAGGAAATGACCGCCCCATGAAGCTCCCTCGTATCAATGCCGTTAAGGTCCAGGGCGGTTTTTATGGTTGCCGCATACTCAAGGCTTGTGGCTGTGTGGTTGGTGGAAACACGGTCGGAAAAAAGTATCTCCCCGTCCTTGCAGCAGCCGATAACTATGTTGGTGTTGCCTACGTCAATGGCTAATATCATTTTACTTCACCTTTTCTGTAAATTTTATATGAAATATATTGGGATTTTTAAAGAATGCTTGCGGGCAGATAATGGATACCTATTTCCGCTCACATTTCGGCTCGTCCTTAACATCGTCCCACCAGGTGCGGCTGCTGCGGACGGTATACTCCAGTGTATCAACGTTAAAAAAGCCGTCCTCTTCACATATGACCGGGAATTTTCCTGTGGGAACATAGTTGATGTGATAATATTCGGCTTTGCCGTCTTTGGGTGCACTGTAGCAGGTGTAGACTATCTGATTGCCGTCAATACGATATTCTTCCGCTATATATTCTGTTGTCCCGATTGCAGTGCAGCACGCAAAAATACGTGCGCCATAGTCTTTTTCATCATACCGGAAAGGGAACATGTACCGCCAGTCACCCTCATAATAGGCATAACGGCAGCTGCATACCGGATAACCTGCCGTCACATAGACCGTTTTTACAAGTCTGCCGTTTATTTTGTAAAATTCGTTGTATGCCTTGCAGTTTGAGCGTACTTTGGGCGACTCCTTTACCTTGTAGACCATCATTTCACGCTGTCCGATCAGACCCCGTTCAATTCCCATCCAGGGATTTTTGCGTGTGGGTATATATGTGATCTCAGCAGCTGACAGGTCAAGGTCGGGCGGGGTAAAATTCTCAAATTTCTGTACTGTTTCGCTGAGCAGTTTGCACAAATATTCTTTGGTAGGTCTCATGGGCGGGTTCTCCTTATGCAGATGTTGAAAAAGTATTGGAAATGAGGCAAGAAACTTATATGCTTCTTGCCTCATGCAAATCAGCTTGTGCTTTTACTTGTTTTTGTCGGGGCGGCAGTCATAAGCGACTTGGAGATCGCATAGCCCACAGGTCCCGTAATGACCGTAGTCGTGACCCATTCGCTGATCGCATTTAATCCCACAAAGGCGCATACAAACAGAAAAACATTTTTGCCCGGTGCAATGTTGTTCCGGTAATTCATAATGACCTCGCTTTTTCCGAAAAGAAAAATAAGTGAGGACATATAAAAAATGGTATTGAGAAATGCGGAAAGAAAGCTTGTTATAAAGGAATTTGCCAGGGGCATCACATTCCGTTTCCTCATAAGATCCGACAAAAGACCGATAATAAAGCCGTCGGCAATTCTCGGCACAAAGCATTGGATAACCGTTAAAAAGGGATTTACGCCGAAAAGGGCTGTGCCCAGTGCGCTGCCTCCGAAGCACTGCAAAAAGCTTGTAAGCCCGAATACGCCGCCGATGACTGCACCTCCTACAGGTCCCATAGTAAATGCGGCGATCGCAACTGCCATGGGGTTGAAGGTTATGGCCAGCGGTCCAATGTTCAGGTACCCCAAAGGCGTGTAGGACAGAACTATCAGCAGTGCGGACAGAAGCCCCAGCTTAGTAAGGCGTGCGGTGTTTGTTTTCATATTAAATTCCTCCTTGTTATTATTCTCCTCACGGGAGATACAATACAATTACACATACATTATACCACGAATGTTAAAAAAAGGATATATATTTTTTATTATATTTATGTTATAATAGTGTTATAAAATGCGGCGCATTAAATTTGTGTGGATATTTTAAGTATTCATGCAAACGTTGTTAATCGTTAATTATTAAATTATTAATTTTTTGGTGGTGTTGATGATGTTGACAGGCAAGACAATTATTCTCGGAGTGAGCGGCAGTATTGCCGCTTATAAGATACCTAATCTTGCAAGAATGCTGAAAAAGCTCGGGGCGGACGTACAGGTAATTATGACAAAAAATGCGGAGAATTTTATTAACCCCATTACCTTTGAGACCCTGACGGGGAACAAGTGCCTTGTGGACACCTTTGACAGGAATTTTCAGTATTCGGTGGAGCACGTGGCGCTGGCAAAAAGGGCGGACGCTGTAATGATCGCCCCTGCCTCGGCGGATGTTATCGGGAAGATCGCCTGCGGGATAGCAGACGATATGCTGACTACCACGGTTATGGCGTGCCCCTGCAAGAAGATAGTTTCCCCCGCCATGAACCATAATATGTACCACAACCCGATAGTGCAGGACAATATCAAGCGTTTGTCCTCTTTCGGGTACGAGATAATTTCCCCCGACAGCGGAATGCTGGCAAACGGCGACAGCGGCGACGGGAGAATGCCCGAAGAATCGGTGCTTCTGGAACATATTTTAAAGGCGTGTGCATTCCCGAAGAACCTGGCGGGAAAAAGTGTGCTGATAACGGCGGGGGCGACAAGGGAGGCTATCGACCCTGTGCGCTTTATCACCAATCATTCCACGGGGAAAATGGGGTTTGCCCTGGCGAGGGCTGCCATGCTGCGTGGGGCGCATGTTACCCTTGTATCGGGGCACACCGAGGCTGCGCCGCCCCTGCTGGTGGATGTTATCCCCGTGACCTCGGCGCAGGATATGGCGGATGTGGTTCTGTCCATTTCCGATAATTACGACATTATCATAAAGGCGGCGGCAGTGGCGGATTATACTCCTGCGGCAGCAGCCCCGGGCAAGATCAAAAAGGCGGACGGAGGGCTTACCTTAGAGCTTCGCAGGACTGTGGACATTTTAGCGGAGCTGGGAAAGACAAAACGTCCCGGTCAGGTCGTCTGCGGCTTTTCCATGGAAACGGAAAATCTGCTTGAAAATTCCGTCCGCAAGCTTATGGAGAAAAACTGCGATATGATATGCGCAAACTCCCTTACCCAGGCGGGCTCGGGCTTCGGGGCGGACACCAACATAATCACTCTCATTACCTGCGACGGCGAGATTCCCTTAGAGATCATGACAAAGTTTGACGCTGCCAATAAGATATTGGATGTACTGGCGGCAATGGGCTGATAGAAGCAGGAGATCAAGAGGCAAGAAGCAAGAATTTTGGGCTGATGTGAGTGCAAATGTAGAATTTTTGTGAATGGAATTTGTTGCAATGCGGCGGTGTTTTTGGAAATGTTTTCCGGGAGTACGTTGCATTTTTGCTGTCATTTTTCGGCGTGAAATAGGTTTGAAATTGCGTAAAACTTTTGTGTATCGCAGAGCGAGACAATGACGACTGGAAATGTTTTCTAAATTCTTCCTTTTACTGGAAATTATTTTGAAATTTGTATAATATTCACAAAAATCACCTTGTAAAATTAGCGTAATTTTCGGAAAATCTTTCTTTTTATACTGGACAAACGGATTTTTTTTTGGTATAATATATATGTACAACTATGTGGTGTTGACTTCTGAAGATTTATATTTTGTTAAAATTTACAAAATCTTGGAAAGATGGGTCTTGTATATGGATTATAACAAACAAAGAAAAATCGTAAAGGCGCTGGAGGCAAAGGGGAAGAACCCTCTGCTGTTTCTGCCCTGTCTTATAGCCAAATTGCTGGTGATAGGCTTTATGTCGGCGTGCAGATGGGTCGATATGGCGCTGTCGGACAGCGAGGGCAATTTCCTTGGGCTTAAAAGGCGTGAGAAGAAGAAAAGGTCTGCTTATGAGCGTTACGGCGAGCTGGAGGCAAAGCGTGACGAGCGCAGGCGTGCCCGTGAGGAGGCGCTTGCAAGGGCAGCGGCTGCAAAGGCGGCATCCGCAAGGACAGCTGTCAAGGCAAATGTGAATACGCCTGCCGAAAAACCGTTTTCCGTACTTCCTGCGGAGGATGAGTTTTCCGAGAGGGAGCTTAAAAGGCTGCGTGGGAGACTGCCTTACCGTTCATTCGGCGCAAGGTGTGCAAGCTTTGGTCTGGCGGCGGCGTTTGCGCTGACGGTCATTCCCGAGATAAATGCAGGTGCGGCTGTTGTTGGCGGAAACAGCCGGGTAGTTTTCTACGCCGACGGCAGCAACGGCGGCATTGTGGACAAGAATATGCTTGACGATTTCTATGCGGTGAATTTCAATGCAGGTGACTTTACATACATAACAGAGGCGGATCTGTACTCGAGACTGGGCGACAATGTGCTTGAGGTACAGCCGGCCGTATTTAACGATATTCCCAACCTTACTATGATAACCCTGGGGTATTCCAACAACCCCGACACAAGAAAGAAAACCACTATCAACGCAAATAACTTCCGCAATGTGGGCGGCGGCGACGCTATAATATTCCTCAGAGGCGTCAGCAGAGACGACCTGGACATTCTGGCGGATATCACCAATCAGGTAAGGGGCACGGATATAGTAAGGGTTGTTCCCGACAGGAACGTTGAGGACAGAGTAAGAAGTATGGGACAGGTCACCAATGTTACCGCCAAGAGCGCTGTAAATTCGGTGGTCGTTGAATGGGATTCCCAGTCCAACACCAATATTGCGGGATATGCGATATATTCTGCAGAAACTCAGAAAAGCAGTTCGCCTCAGGGCGTGCAGGAAACTGTAAAGAGCTACAAGCGCCTCGGATATTTCACTCCCGGCAACGGCGAGGCGGGGCTTACATACACGACCAAGGACGGCAGATGCAAAGCTGTTCTGGATACTACGGGCAGCCAGTCGCTGTATTATGCGGTTCGTCCCTTCCTTGTCCAAAGCTCGGGCGATACCGTAAGCGGCAGCGACTACAAGCTGTGCGGTCCGCTTTTCGGCATATCGTCCACACCCGCTGCCCCCATTACGGTCAGCACCACTCCTCCCAAGCTCACAGCGGATGTAAATGGCTTTAATGTGACCCTTGAGGCTACAAATATTGACCCGAAAGCAAGCTACCTCAAAATATACTGCGCAGACAGCAAGCGGCTGGACGGCGTGGTTCAGGAGGATTACGGCGATTACGATTATCTGGGTACTTTGAATATCCCCACAGCAAACGGAAGATATGTTATCCCAGACCCTGTAGCCCTGGGTGCGAATGCCCGTAAATATGTGGCGGTAATGGTTTATGAGCCGGATATGCAGAACGGCCCCAATACATGGAGCAATTGCCAGGAGTTTATGGATCTTATTGCCAACAAAAAGGGCGCAGCTACGGTCATCAGCAGGGAGCAGTGCATTGTAAACGGACCTCAGCTCTCGCCTCCTGAAACCTTTACGGCATGGGTGCATAACGGCAGACTGTATTTTGACTGGTCCGCTGTTTCAGGTATGGGAATGAATCAGTCAGAGGGTGTTCTGGCATATCAGATAGAGGTTGACGGCAGAGTTGTTACAGGTGATACCAACAACGGATATATTTCCGATGAGGGCTATATTACAGGAACTACATTGGTGGATGTAAGCGCTGAGGAATACCTCAGAGGCAAGGAAAAGGCTGTAGCTCAGATAAGGACCTGCTTTGTGCCCTACAACGGTACAGAAAGCGATGTTATAAAGAGCCCTGCAAGAGAATGCAGCATTGATGTAAAATCCCCTGTGATAAAATCGGCAAAGCCCGGCAACAGGAGCTTTACCCTGGAGTGGACAGGACTTAACACAAACAGCTACACCATTTACTGGGCAAGCACTGCCAGCGGCATAGACAGCGGCAAAACCGTTGTCAGCGTTGACGACGGCATTGAAACTGCTGTGTCGGGTGTTTACAGATACACAGTGACAAATGTTTCAAACATACCCTATGAGGTTTGGGTGGAAGCGAACAATGTGAGCGACGCCAATCCCTCTGCCAAGGTCAATGTTACTCCCGCTACGCCTCCTCCTGCGCCCACAAATGTAAGGGCGGCTTCGGGGGACAAGTCAGTAACTCTTACATGGGACGGCGAGGCCGAGGAATACGAGGTGGAGGTATTCGCCAATTCCACAGGCGAGGGTTCGCCTATTCACCTCTCCCCTATTTCCACCAAGGAACATAAAATAACAGTTGACGATCTGGAAAACAATCACAACTATTATTTCAAGGTGTGGGCTGTCAAAAACAGCGGCGAAAGTCCTATCAGGAGCGAAAATCCCGGTGTGACGCTTGCGGTTCCCGCCCCCAATATCGGCGCAATAAGCACCATAACCGTAAGACCCGACAATGACGCAGCCTGCATTAAAATAAGCTGGAATGCTGTACCGGAGGCAACGGAATACCGTATCAGAAAAACTCCCGAGGGCGGAGCAACGGTGGAATACAGCGTTGGAAATGCTACTGCCATTGACGATTATGAAATTTCAAACAATGTTGTTTACACATATCAGGTAAAGGCTGTCACGGTTTCCGACGGCATAGAATATCCTCCTGCCGACGAGGGCTTCTCCCTTGCCAACAGCGCTAAAATTTCGCTTGTTGTTCCTGTTGTCCAGGGTCTGAGAACCACCTCAGACGACGGCAAGGTAACTCTTGAATGGGAAAAGATCGACAAGGCTGACGGCTACATTATCGAGGCTGCCCAAAGCGACAATATGTGGCAGCAGATCGCTGATGTTGACGCTTCAAAAACCAAATTTGAGCATACAGGGCTTATTAATAACAGGGAATACAAGTATCGGATCAAGGCTTACAGATACGTGAACCTTGACAGGGAAAAAGTGGAGGGCGAATATGCAACATCTGCTGTTTCCGCTACTCCCGGGCTGTATTTCCCCGCCCCCTACGACTTCACCGTTACAGCAGGCGACGGTCAGGTGACCCTTAACTGGACTGCTGTAAAGGACGCTGAGGGGTATGAGATCTATGTTGAGGATATTTACGGAGCGCTCCACAGATTTGATGTGGTAACGAAAAATTCCGCAGTGCATATGGGGTTGTCCAACGGCGCTACGATCACCTATTGTGTAAGAGCGTTCAAAACCGTCAGCGGTGAAAAGGTATACAGCGATTATACGCTGCGCAAAACTGTTGTTGTAGGCACTTATCTTAATGCTCCCACCGACCTTGTTATAAAGACAGGGGACGGACAGGTCGATATTTCCTGGAAAAAATCCGACGGGGCTGAGGGTTATGTGGTTTACAGCTACAACCCCACTACATCCAGCTTTACACCGGTAGGCATAGTTACCGGAACAAGCTTCAGCCACACAGGCCTTGTAAACGGCAGGACATACACCTATATGGTGGCAGGGTACAAGACGGTAAACGGTGAGATCAAATATTCCCCATATTCCCTTTCCGCAACCGCAGTACCCGAGGGTAAAGGCAATACAAGCGGCACCAATAATACAAATTCCAAACCCGGCGAGTACCATATTTACATAACCGGTACAACTCCCTACGGTATGTCCAACAGCGATCTTATTTCCGCATTTGCGGAGAACGGCGCATTCAATGAGGATATTGACGTCCGCTTTACATGGAGCGCCGAAACGACCACAGCTGTGCAGGATGTGCTGGACTTCTACGGTGACGGGATCGAGAGCTTTATGATCTATCCCATGGACATTGCGCTGTACAAGTCGGGAACGAACCAGAAGATAAACATCAATCCGGGATTCTATCTTACCCTGACGATCCCCGTGCCCGATGAGCTGCTGCCCTATTCCGAGGGGATCTCGGTAGTTCATATTTCCGATGATGAGCAGCTGGAGATACTGCCGTCCACCCATGTAACAGTAAGCGGTGCGGATTGTATGCAGTTCCAGGCGACCAGTTTTTCGCCCTATGCATTTGTGGTATATCTTCCCCAGAACGGTGAAAACCTGGCAGCGGGTTCATTTACGGTAACAGGCGTTACCATGGCGTATGAGACCACTTTTGCTCCTGTGCTGATGTGCACGGTGCTGCCCGACATTTACAGCAGGAGAAAGAGAAACAAGGTTTACAGAATTGTGAAGTAAGTTTGAAGGTAATAGGGAATCCATTAAAGTTTCAATGTATTTTGGGTGTGCAAAATTAAGTAAAGCAGCTAAAAAGTATGAAAAAGCTGCCGCAGTGTGAATTGCGGCAGCTTTATTTTTAGTTTTGGCTGTTTTGATATGCATTTTGAACGGTTAACGCATTCTGATATTACAGATCGGCGGAATACATATTTCACCCCGATAACAAAAGCGACGCCCGCAAGCTCTCATCACTCGGACGAGACCTTGCAGGCGTCGGGCTTTTTACGCTTAGTGTCCCCGCAGATCAAAATCATATAAAAAATAATTCCCCGGCGATGTTAATTTTATCACCGCACATTTGTAGTATTCCGGAGGCGAAATGTAACAGCCGCATTCTGTCTTATACTTATCCGGCAGGTATATGTGACATCCCTCAAAAGCCTCATCTTCCGGAATCTCCGACAGGAAAACAACCGAAAGATATTCCGCACCGTTGCCGTTGCCGAAGAAATGACCGACCCTGCATTTGGACGATATCACCGTCAGGTCATTCGATTGTGCCTCTTTAACAAGCTCGATTCTTGCCGCCGCCGCACCCATGTCGTTGATCGCTATGACGCCTATGTTTAACGCAATACACAGCAGCGGGGCGGCAAAGACGGCAAGGATTTTCGATTTGAATATTTTTTTGAATGCTGCCATATTTACTGCCTCCTGTTGTTTTCATTGGTTTGGTTCACTTTGTTTACTGCATATCTTGCCGTTTTTATTGATACGGTTCACTTTGTTCACTGCCTGTCTTGCCGTTTTCACCGTTTCGGCTGTTGCTTTACTTTATTTGCAGCTGTAAGAGACTTCGCCCTTACGGGCGGCAGCATGAAACGTGTGACGTTCGTCACACGTTTCTATGCTGCACCGCCGCCCGATTTTTTACTTTTTTGGCATTTGTAAGATATCGTGTTTTTCGTAACTTCGCTTTTTCATTTTACCGAATCGGGCGGCGGTTTTCGTGGGTGCTCTTGAAATGCTTTTAATTGCGGCGGCTGTTAGAGGGGGCGCTGCCCCCCGACCCCCGCAAGGGCTCTGCCCTTGACCCGCCAAAGGGGGAACCCCTTTGGAAACCCAAGTGGCGTGAGTGCTCTTGTAATGCTTTTCTTATGCTGTTGTCGTTTATTTTACTTTACTTTACTGCGGCGAGCAGTTCTTCGGTCTTATTCGTCTTTTCCCAGGCAACGCCCAAGTCCTCTCTGCCCATATGCCCGTAAGCGGCAAGCTGCCTGTACTGAGGCTTTCTGAGCTCAAGAGACTTGATTATAGCCGCAGGCCGCAGGTCAAACACCTTTGAAACCGCCTCCGACAGCTTCTCATCGCTTACCTTGCCCGTGCCGAAGCTGTCCACCATTACCGACACAGGGTTCGCAACGCCGATCGCATAGGCAATCTCCACCTCGCACTTATCCGCAAGCCCTGCCGCAACTATGTTCTTTGCGACCCACCTTGCCGCATACGCTGCACTCCTGTCTACCTTTGTGGGGTCTTTGCCCGAAAACGCTCCGCCGCCGTGGCGTGCATAGCCGCCGTATGTATCAACGATTATTTTACGTCCCGTAAGTCCGCTGTCCCCCTGAGGGCCGCCGATAACGAAACGCCCTGTGGGATTTACAAAATATTTCGTGTCCACCAGCAGATTTTCGGGAACAACGGGCTTTATCACCTTTTCGATAATGTCCTCCCTTATCTTCTCCAGCGCAACCTCCGCTGCATGCTGCGTGGAAACCACCACCGTGTCCACTCTCACAGGCTTGCCGTCCTCATACTCCACCGTCACCTGTGTTTTTCCGTCCGGCCGCAGATAAGGCAGCTTGCCCGTCTTTCTCACCTCCGCCAACTTTTTCGCCAGCTTGTGAGCAAGGGAAATGGGCAGGGGCATAAGCTCGGGAGTCTCATTGCAGGCAAAGCCGAACATCATTCCCTGATCTCCTGCGCCCGTGTCGTCCTCTCCCTCGCCCCTTGTTTCCAGCGCATCGTCAACGCCCATGGCAATATCGGGGGACTGCTCGTCAATGGATGTGGTAACAGCGCAGGTATGCCCGTCAAATCCGTATTTTGCACGGTCGTAGCCAATGTCAATGACCACCTGTCTTACAATCTTTGGAATATCCACATAGCACTGTGTGGAAATTTCCCCCATGCACATTACAAAGCCCGTGTTTGTGCAGGTTTCGCAAGCCACACGCCCCATAGGGTCCTGAGCCAGAATTGCGTCAAGCACTGCGTCGGAGACCTGATCGCAGATTTTGTCGGGATGTCCCTCTGTTACCGATTCGGACGTATAAAGATACTTTGCCATTTTTCATTTTCCTTTCCTTATATTGGTAACGGCGTTTTATACCGCCCCTGTTTAATATATCAGCCAAATTATACTGCTGCCGCAAGCGTTCACAGGTATTCCCACACCCTTGACCTTACCGCATGATACTGATTTTTCGCTGTGTCGCTGTTTGCAGCAAATCACACTATGCTCTCACAGCAATTATCCCTGCCTCTTGCTTCCTTACCTCCTGCCTCCGGCAGCATTTCGCATATACGTTAAGATATGCAAAAAGGACGCCCGGGAAAATCCCGAACGCCCTGTCAATCGCTGCTTAAAGGTTTATATGTTTTTTCGGTTCACGAAAGAACATCTCCTCATCTCTCGGAAAAAATCCGCAGGAATTGGCACCTTTTTAGTATGAAATCTCCCCTCGGGGAAATTCCGATAACAATAGGTTGCCGGGCTTCACAGGTCCAGTACCTCCGCCGCTCTTGATAAGGCTGATAATATTGAATTTTATTATAGACATTATACCACACTTTTCGCTGTATGTCAATAGGTAAACGTAAAATTTTTTATGAACAGGAAAAAACTATGCAGCATAAAGAAACTGCATCATCAAACCTTTCTCCATACAGCAAAAAGAGCAGTGTATGCATGATTGCTGTCGTTATATTCGTTCATAAGCCTCTGCTGTATATCCTTAGCCCTGCAATAATCCGAAATAAGACCGAATTTGTTCAGGTCGCTCTTCGTAAACACCTTTTCAAAGCCAAACCCGCAGTTCAGCAATGCGCTTATCGGGTGTATGTCCGCCAGATCAAAGCCGCAGAATTCAAAATCCGTAAGCTCTGCCCCTATTCCCGGAACAGCCTCGCCATCTGTATCGCCGTTTTCATCAAGCAGACAGTAAACGCATAATATCTGCTTGTCCGGGGATATCATTGTATCCCGAATCTGTTCCTTATCCAATAACTCTTTCCCGTAAAAAAGGCTTGAATCCACCGAAACTATCTCATTAAAACACCAAAATTCCTCAAATTTATAATCTTTCGTAATAAATCTTTCGCACAAATAAAACTGAGGATTTTTCTGATTGCCGAATAAACAGTAAACCGACTCGCTGTCATAGCTTGTATGGGTCATATTCCAAATGCTGCGGCTCATAAAAATCTACTCCTTGAAGCTTCACATCACTCATATATGCTGTATATTGATTCAAATGAAATTTGCGATAACGGACGTAAAGTCAGCTCATCTCTTGTGATCGCTTTAATTTTTTGAAACCTGTTTAAATATTCATCAATGTCATTGTGGTAGTGCACCATATCCTCAAATTTCACAGTACCGACAGGGTCTGCTTCATTACCGAGCACTGTATTGACGCTAAAGTCAATTTCCTCGCCGTATAAAAATTCGCAATGTGCAATATTGCTTTTAACAAGCCCGTTTTCCGTAATTGAATATTTATTTACATCGGCATAATTAAAATATTTTTCCCACACATCATATTCATTGATGTAAAAATAATTATCTTCCGACGGATCATAATACAATGTCAGACTGTCAACCGAAAACCATTCCGGGTGAATATTGTTGAACAGTATCGGCTCACCCCAAACCGTATACCTGCCGCCCTCTTTTTTGTATGTAATTATTTCATTTACCTGATCGAAATATAATATAAGAACTTCATCAATCCCGTCCAAATCAATATCATATAAATATCCGTACCGCTCCAAAAACTCATTTTCATCTATTAAACCGACAGGTGCCTGACTGTTTAACGATTCTGTTATATCCTGTAATTCATCTGCGGCTGAGTTATTGTCAGCGGCAGCTATCGTTTGGCTGTATATATCCGATATTTGCGAAGCTTCATCGGAAGCAGGATTACTGTCATTTGAACATGAAGAGAAAATCAAGAATATGTAAAGCGGAACAGAAATGATCAATAATATTTTAAGTTTATTCATTTGCCGCTGCCCCTTCGTGATAATTTAAACTCCTATGACCGTATGTATGTTTCCTGCCGCCTGCTTCCTATACCGCAGATACAAAATTATTACTCGGCGTTTTGCGTATAAACTCAAACATATCCTCGGTAAAAATATTCCACAAATTCTTGTCATAGGTAAATATCGAAACAGGCATTACGGTAGTTTTTTCGACAGGGAGCCAGGTGTACTTGTAAAAATCGCATACCGCCTTTACAGCCTTTTCGGGCATATCCATATACACATACATCTCAACAGCGTCAAACCGTGTTCTTTCCGTCAGCTTCGGCGAATCGGCAAAACGCTCGTAATACCGTACATATTCGCCGCAGTCAATTTTCTGCTTCACACGGCTTAAAATATACGCCGCACCCTCCGAGGTATCCGCCGTCAGATCACTGCGGTACTTTTCCCGCAGAAAAGAAACCGCATCCTCAAGCGATACCGGCTTTTCGGGGGGAACGTATTTCTTTTCATATTCGGTGCTTTTCAGAATATTCACAGAACGTCCGATCGCTCCGCTCATCAGGTTACTGTACCTGTCGTTATCATCCTTTGAAAAGCTGTGCCCCAGTTCCTCAAAATAATCCAGAACTCTCTCCCTGCCCGCTTTAAACCCGCAGAAGGTCAGCATGGCAAAAGCAGCATCAAGCATATTTCCCGAATACCATTCATTCAGATAGGGCATAAACTCCATACAAAACCCCGCCGCCCCGTCAAAGTCACAGGAGAACAGCGCAAGCTGCGCCTGTATAGCCGCTTTCTGATGAGCAGGCTCGGATATTTTTGCCATTATCTTTTCTGCTTCATCATAATTTCTTTCACGGTACAGTTTGCAGGCTCTTGCCATATTTCTCGGGATTGCTGTTACCGACATAAATGTTCCTCCGGTTGATTATTTTTATTACAGCATTTCGGTGCAGCTTTGTGCATCACCGTTACCGTCAAGCGCCCAATTTTTCATCGGGATAATTACCCCTGAACATTTCCCAAAATCAGGGGAGATCATTCTTCCGAATTACCGTCAACATCTCCGCCGCCGTCCCCGGCATTTTCGGCTTCGTCCCCGTTATCGGCATTTTCTGGCTCATCACCGTTATCATCCTCATTTTCCGCAGTCTCGGAAATATCTGCCTCAGTCTCGGAAACATCCGCCATAGCAGGCTCGTCCTCGTCCTTTTCCGCAAGCTTTTCGCCCAGCTCGCCGATCATATCCTTGACCTCTTCAATGGTCTTGAAAATGGGATATTCAATGGAGAAATAAGTGTAGCTCCAGCTGCCGTCGTCAATATCGTAAAGCAGCTGACCGTTTTCCTCTTTCAGAGCGTCGTTCTCATCAAAGAAAACCTCGCCGTTGATAATCATTTTGCTGCCGCTCCACTTGCACTCCAGCTCGCAGGGGTTAGGGGACTGCTTTACCAGGTGCTTTATAGTGCTGTTAAGTTTTATAAAGCCCTTGTCCACATCCAGCGTATTCGGCTGCACATACACGCATTTTTTTCCCGTGGACTTATTCTGCACATCCAGCACATAATACCTGAACGCCCCCGAGGGAGAAACTCCCTTTTCAATAAGCGTGTCCGTGGTAGTGACCCTGAACACGTTCATTACCAGGAAAAAGGCAATACCGCCCAGAATGTACATCAGCAAAAAGATCGTGCCGAAAATGGTTTTTGCGGTCTCGTTCATATGGCAGCAGAAGAAGCCGAAAAGGGTAAGTATCGCCCCGGGCACCAGCAGCGGCCAGTTGCCCCAGTCCAGCAGCAGCAGCGGGAAAAACAGCACCATATCCGCCATTGCAAGTATGCAGGTAAAAGGCGACCGTCTTGTGTAGAAAATCAGCAGCCCCATGACCACGCAGAAAACCGACCCGACAATGGCAAATTCCTTTCGGTTTGTGTACTCGATGTCATAGAAAAAGACTATGTAATCGAAATACAGCAGCACCGCCGCATAGGCGACCCCCAAAAGGCTTACGGCCATGCGGAACCATTTATTTGTCAATACGTTCATTACTTTGTTCAAAATTTAACACCACCTGTTAAGGCATTTTATAATACTCTTATTTTATATAATACACTATATTCGGTAAAAAATCAAGAACAATTTAATGTCAAGTTGGTTACAATATGAGACGAATTTGTAATATTTTTACTTTTTTATTCGTCATTTTAACGGAATTTAACAAATTAACATATATTAATTAATAGTTAATTTTTAAATGTGCATTATCGCCCGATAAAAAGAGCTGTTTCTTTAAACGTGCACACAAAAGCACACACGCTCAGACGCCGCAGGGCTTTTCCCCCTCAAACGCCGGGAACGGCTTTTCTCTCCTATCACGCCGAGTGATTGTCGCCGTTTCTCCTACCACGCCGAGAAACTATCGCCACTTCCCCTACTGCGCCAAGGGGCTGTCGCCGCTTCTACCACCACGCCGAGTGATTGTCGCCATTTCCCCTATTGCGCCAAGGAATTGTCGCCGCTTCCCCTACCACGCCGAGAAACTGCCGCCGCTTCCTCTACTGTGCCGAGGGCGGCTGGCAATTGTGACTTGCCAGTAAATTCAAGCATTTTCCCATACAAAGTCACATTTCATTTATACAGGCAAGTCACAATTACCGACAAATAAACGCATTTCAAAAATACATTCACAGCAACACAAAGCTGTTCCCCGGCGTTTTAGAGGAAAAAGCCCGGTGGCGTCTGAGCGACAGGGCGTCTGAGTGTAAAACAGCCTTGCAGTCAGAAGCGTTTCCATAATGTTGTTTATCTGTTTAAAAAGCTACAACATTGTCACATTAAAGCGTTTAAATAAAATAGTGCATTTTTAGTGAAAATAATCAAAAAAACACCAAAAATATTCATAATAATTTTTTGGGAAAATTCACAAAAAACATTGACAGAATGTAGTGAAATAAGCTATAATATATATAGTATTAAATAAGGAAGCTATGTCGGTTTGCTATGCAATTTTAAAATGCACGGCGTTTCCTTTAATGTTACCCGAAGATATGGATGTGAATTGATTTGAGCAAAAAGAAAAACAATAACAAACAGCAGGTTGACAAATCAGCCGCTTCAACTGAAAATGTTTCGGCAGCAAACGCTGTCCCTGCCGAGGATGATACTCCCGGGATGAGCCTGGGAGAAATGCTGGCATTCGCTCAGCAGACCGAGGAAATGGAGGAAAAGAAAAAATCGGCTGATACAGATGCAAAGCCCGAAAAATCGGAAAATTCGGTTAAAGCAGAGGATAAGCCCGAAAGTGCCGCAAAGCCCGAAAAATCGGAAAATTCGGCTAAAGCAGAGGATAA
>CAZGAZ010000006.1:0-54568 GCA_964523835.1 uncultured Ruminococcus sp. | reverse complement strand
CCGAAAGTGCCGCAAAGCCCGAAAAATCGGAAAATTCGGCTAAAGCAGAGGATAAACCCGAAAGTGCCGCAAAGCCCGCAAATTCGGAAAATTCGGCTAAAGCGGAAACAACAGGCGGCGCACCTAAGCCCTCCGGTCCTCCGATAACCGAGGAGGAGCGCAGGCGGCGGGAGGCGGCAGAGGACGCTCTTGACCGTGACCTTAATATTGCAAGAAGCAAAAAGCTGAAAGAGGACGAATACAACCGCCGCAAGCTGGATGAGGCCAGGCAGCGGGAAAGTGAAATGCTTGCAAAGGCGGAGCAGGCTAAACAGCGCAGCGCAAACGCCAAGTCCGCAGGCAGCCGCAAGGCATTGGAAAAAGCGGCGACATCATCAATGGACGCAGCTGCCAACAATTCCGATAACGCTCAGACGGTTTCCGGAGCGGTTTCTCACGGGAGCAAGCCTGTAAAACGGCGCAGTCCTTTCAGCAGCTTCAACAACACGCTGATGTCTATGGCGGCAGGGCGGTTTCTGGCGGCGCTGATCGTAATTCTTGCAATGTGCTATGTGGGTGCGTTTATCTACATAGGCACGGTGAATGATGCTCTTTTTGAGCAGATGGACACAAGACTTACGGGACAAAGCAAGCTGGTGACCGATTCGAGCATTGAATATGATGTGCCTGCGGTCAGCCCTTATACACTCAGTGAAAAGACGTCCAAAGGGCTTGCGGTAGGCCTTGCCGACACCGACAAGGACGGACTTACGGATGATTATGAGATAAACGTTTCGGGTACAGACCCCAAAAACCCCGACAGTGACGGGGACGGCGTGGAGGACGGCGCAGAGGTGCGGGCAGACCTTGACCCGCTGAGCGCTTCCAGCGACGGCGACACTCCCGACAATGCGGTGCTCAAGGACGCCATTATTGCAGGCAAGCAGGTCTCCGCAAGGATAAAGGGCGTTCCGAAAACCGCTTACATTACCCTGGAAAAGCTGGAAAACAACAGTATTCAGGGTACTCCTGGGATAGTGGGCGAGGCTTACGAATTTTACTCAAACAAGCGTTTTGACAGCTGCGAGCTGAGCTTTACTTATACGGACGAGCAGCTCAGCGCAAAAAAAATTGCGGAAAATGCTTTGACTGTTGTGCGGTTCGACCCCGACAAGCTTGCATTTGAAATGATCGCAGGACAGCTTAACGCAGAAAGCAACTTCATTACTGCCTCAGTCAGCGAAAACGGCATTTACGCACTTTTTGACAGGGCGGTGCTTATGCGCACGGGGGAAACAAAAATTTTCTTCCTTATTGACAATTCCGGCTCGATGTACCCCGAGGAGCTTTGCGCAGGGTCGGAGGAAAACGATGTGGAATTCAAGCGGCTGGATTTTGCGGTAAACCTTATTGATATGCTGGGCAAGGACTTTAAGTACGGTGCAGGCGAATTTTCTGGAGGGTACAGCAATATTGTTCCCATTTCGGGAAATCAGAGCGACGTTAAAAAGAAGATATCCGATATAAGAAACAAGGCTCAGACCTTCTCGGGAACGGAGATCGCAGGGGCGATTACGAATGCCGTAAATGAATTCGGCAGCTCCACTGGATATGACAGGAACTATATTATCCTGCTTACCGACGGTATGCCATCCAATTATAACGCAGCCCGTGAAACTGCCGCTGTAGAGGCGGCAAAGAACGCAGGGATAACCATATTCACCATAGGTCTCGGAAAATATATCGACGCAGGATATCTTTACGACATTGCCGAGGAGACCCACGGTCAGTTCTTCCAGGCCTCAAATGCGGACGCTCTGGAGAATATATACGATAAGATCAGCAGCTTTATGAGCTACAACCAGATCACCATTGAGGAGGAAACAGGGCGAAAGGGATATATTGTGGCGGATTCGGGCTTTAATGTGGTAAAGGACGGTCTCGGCTATGCAAACTTCCGCTCAGATTTTGCTCCGAACGGCGCAGACGTGGGAATTTCCGGGCTTATCAGGGCATACTACAGAGGCGAGCTTGCCCCCACAGCAGCAGGGTACACCACCACTGACGGCAAGGAGGTCCCCGGCTATGATATAAGCACTGTCGAGGGCTTTACAGACGGCAGGGTCGACCTTAAGAATGTGGAAATAGACATTCTCAAATCCTATAACGAGTACAACGCACGCAAGGAAAAATGGAACTACCGCAGCATAAAGGGCGGCGTTCTCCATTATACTAATGATACAAGAGATTTCCTGGACAGCGCAGGACTGAAGGTGACTACAGCTCCCTGCTCCTTTGAAATTCCCGAGGAAAGCGGATTTATCAATTTTATCAGAACGATCACCTTTAATAAAATAAGTCCCTTTACTCAGTATGAGTGCGTGCTTATTGACAGCAGCCTGTGCTCGGGTGACGATGAAAAGATAATGGATATGCTCAGGTGGTATAACTCCATTCCTCGGAACAGCAGCCGCTGCCGTGTTTACGATTTCGGATATCAGGGAGACGACGCCTTTGAAGCGCTTTTCTCCGAGCTTTCCACAGGCAGCCCCGCAGTTATAACCTACGGCGGCTCGGCAATGAATGCGGTAAGGATCATCCGTGACGCAAATGAGCCGGATAAATATGTGCTTGACGCATACGACAGCAACTCACCCGACAGAAGCACACGCATAAATATCACCCGCAGTCCCGTTTATAATGAGAACGGCACGACATCATTCCAGTATACGGCTTCAAGAGGGACGGAGGAAGAACCGCTGCGTATAATTGTGATGAATTAAATAAACAAGAGCACTCGCTTCACTTGGGTTTCCAAAGGTTTTTTCCCCCTTTGGCGGGTCAGAGGGCAATATGTTTTTGCAAAACAGCCCCCCCTCTGACAACCGCCGCAATTAAAAGCATTTCAAGAGCACCCTCAAATGCGCCGCCCGATTCGGTAAAATGTAAAAACAAGGTAACGCAAAATAAGATTTGTCACAATCGCCGAAAAAGTAAAAATCGGTGCGTCATTGCAACTAAAGTTGCAGCAGCATAGAAATGTGTGACAAACGTCACGTGCAACTTTAGTTGCACATTTTCATCGCTGCCGCCCGTAAGGGCGAAGTCACTTACAGCTTCAGACAAAATAAAGCAATATGCAAAGTTGCAGCAAGCAAAGTAAAGTTATCCGCCAAACCAAAACTCCCCGAAAAACAAAGGAGGTTAAAAAATATGAACATACTAATCAAAAATGTCAACGCCCTCATAGGCAGCGAGGTAAAAACAGCCGACATATATGTAACAGGTGAGTATATCGCCTCGATAAATGCCGCACCCGAGGGCTTCACCCCCGATAAAACCATAGACGGCAGCGATAAGCTGGCGATCCCGGGACTTGTAAACAGCCATACGCACTCGTATATGTCCGTATTCCGCAACCTGGCTGACGACCTTTCCTTTGACGAGTGGCTTTTTAAAAGCATTATGCCGAGGGAGGACAATATGCGCCCCGAAGAGGCATATTGGGGAGCTATGCTCTCCTGCATGGAAATGCTCAAAACGGGCACTACCTGCTTTATGAATATGCATATCTTCTCCGGTATGGACGCCGCCGCTGCCGATAAAATGGGACTTAAAGCGGTCATGACGAGGGGGCTTGTGGGTACGGGTCGCAAGGACGAGGGCGGACTTCGCCGTCTGCGGGAGCATATGGAAGAGCGTGAACAGTTTAAGAATAACCCAAGGATAAAATTTAAGCTGGGGCCTCATGCCATTTACACCTGCGGTCAGGATTATCTGGAATATCTTTTGCAGGTTGCAAAGGAAACGGATCAGCAGTTCCATATACACCTTTCCGAAAGCGCAGGCGAGGTGCAGAACTGCTATAAAGAACACGGGAAATCTCCTGTGGAATATCTTGACGATATGGGATTTTTTGATGTTACAACTGCCGCTGCCCACTGCGTCCACGTTTCCGAAGGGGATATGGACATTATGGCGGAAAAGGGCGTGAGCGTGCTGCATAATCCCAAGAGCAACTTAAAGCTTGCCAACGGCACAGCACCTGTGCCGAGAATGGTGGAAAAGGGTATAAATGTTTGCATAGGTACAGACAGCCAGGCCTCCAACAACAACCTTAATATGTTCTCGGATATGAACTTTGCCGCATTGCTGCCAAAGGGCGCAACTGCTGTGCCTACGGTGTGCACTGCCCGTGAGGTGCTGAAATTTGCCACGGTGAACGGAGCTAAGGCTTTGGGTTTTTCGGACACGGGGGAAATTGCGGAGGGCAAGAAAGCGGATATCGTTCTCCTTGATCTGCTGCGCCCCGAATTTTACCCGAGAGTCAATTTAACTGCGGCGCTGGTATATTCCGCCAACGGCAGCGAGGTGGACACTGTTATGGTGGACGGAAAAATACTTCTGGAAAAAGGTCACCTGACAGAGTTTGACGAGGCGGAGATATGTGCTAAGGTGGATGAAGCGGCTAAGCGGTTAAGCTGTTGAACATAAGTTAAATTTACCTGATAATTTCTGTTAAAAATTTACAATTTCCTATTGCAATTATGGAAAAAATAGGTTATAATAAATATAAGGGCAAGCTGTTCCCTGGAAAGCAGGGCTTGAAATAGCTCTCGTGCTTGCGTTATGAAAAATTGGAGGTAATTAAAATGTCAAGACTTGTTTCTGCAAAGGATATGCTGAACAAAGCAAGAGACGGCAAATACGCTGTCGGTCAGTTCAACATCAACAACTTGGAGTGGACTAAGGCTATACTGCTCACTGCACAGGAGCAGAAATCCCCTGTTATACTGGGCATTTCCGAGGGTGCGGGCAAATATATGTGCGGCTACGGCACTGTTGTGGGTATGGTTAACGGTATGCTGGATGCACTGGATATTACTGTTCCTGTTGCGCTGCACCTTGACCACGGCTCTTTCGAGGGCGCAAAGGCGTGCATTAACGCAGGCTTCTCGTCTATCATGTTTGACGGCTCTCATTATCCCATTGACGAGAACATTGCCAAGACTACTGCGCTGGTCAACACCTGTGATGTTCTGGGTCTTTCCCTGGAGGCTGAGGTCGGCTCTATCGGCGGCGAAGAGGACGGCGTAGTCGGAATGGGTGAGTGCGCCGATCCCAACGGGTGCAAGGCTGTAGCAGACCTGGGAGTTACCATGCTTGCGGCAGGTATCGGAAATATCCACGGCAAATATCCCGAGAACTGGGCAGGTCTGCGCTTTGACGTGCTGGAGTCTATCAAGGCTAAGACAGGCGATATGCCTCTGGTTCTTCACGGCGGCACGGGCATTCCCGACGATATGATAAAGAAAGCCATTTCTCTGGGCGTTGCCAAGATCAATGTAAACACCGAGTGCCAGCTGGTATTCCAGGAGGCTACAAGAAAGTACATCGAGGCAGGCAAGGACCTGCAGGGCAAGGGCTTCGACCCCAGAAAGCTCCTCGCACCCGGCTTTGACGCTATCAAGGACAAGGTTAAGGAGAAAATGGAGATATTCGGCTCCATAGGCAAAGCCTAATGGAAACATAGGCAAGGCGTAAGGCTTGACTTTGTAAATATTCTGTAAATTCTGCGGCAGCCGGGGGTTTCCCGACTGCCGCATTTTTAGGTGCATTTTATGGATCATCTTAATAAAACTATTGAATATTATTCTGCGCTGGCGGGGATTACGCCAAAGGATTTTTTTACATCCGACGTTCCTCTTTTTGTCCGCAATCCTCTGCTTGACAAACCGCTGAAAGGCTATTCCAAAACTGTTGACATACTTGTTTTTCACAGGGACGGGAAATACATAATTTCCTATTCCAATAGGGGAGAGGGCTTTCTGCAAATTTTTGAGGATAACGGTATCGGGCAGGCAATTGCCGCAAACGGCTTTAAAGTGAAATATAATTATGACGGCAATGGATTTACGCACGGCTGCAATGCTGTTATTCTGACCGAAAAGGATTACCCGGATTATCGTGGCTTTTTCAAGTCCTGCAATCCGGGCTGCGGTGAAACCGATTGGCTGTATGAGTATTTTTCGGAGATAGTGCAAAAGGAGCGCTGCTTCGGGGTCTACAGAAACGGCAAAATAGCCGCTGCCACCGATAGTCCCGATTTACCGGTCTCGGGAGAAGTTTTGGGCGAAAATGATTTTTGCAAAACGGACTTCGCAGAGATCGGCATAAACACACTGCCCGAATTTCGCAGACAGGGACTTGCTTATGAGGTTTGCGCAGCGCTTATCAATTCCCTGCTGTCAAAAGGAACTGTTCCCTTGTGGTCGGCTGCTTCGGATAATACTGCCTCCCGCAAATTGGCGGAGAAGCTGGGATTTAAGGAGCTTATGAGGATGACGGAAATATCACTCTCGACTATTCAATAACAAGTTCATTTCCGGACGGCGGCAGATACACGTGCTTGCCTGCAAGCGACAATATATCATGTATAGGTTCGATACTGTCGCATACAAATTCCACATAGGAATTCTGCCTGTCCTCTTCGTTTTCCTTATCATAAAAATCCCCGCACCAACACATAAAATCATCTAAAATAATTTCCAAAGGATATTGGGAAACATAGGGGCTGTCAGGGGCATTCTCCCCGCATTCCGGCTCCTGCTCGAAAACAAGAGAGGTCACATAAACCAAATCGTCCTCATTGTCATACCCGTTTTCATGGAACATATATATCCCATTCTCAGCCTTTTCATATTCCGCCCCGCTGTATTTCGGCGCATCATAAAATCTGATATTTTTCATTTTATTCACTCCAATATATTTATAAATTCCGTCCATTATTAATTATTAATTATTAATTAACTTCCGTTCCCTCGATAACAAAATCTATTTTTCCTCCCGCAATGTCCGTCCTTACGCAGGTGACACGCACCTTGTCGCCTACCGAGTAAACGGTCTTGCCGTCTCTGGAAAGGGAAAAATGTCCGTCATATTCGTAAACGCCGTCGGGGAGAGTTTCTATTTTTATAAGCCCCTCAACCGTGTTTTCCAGCTGTGCATACATACCGTATTCGGTAACGCCGCTTATCATGGCGTCATAGCTTTCGCCCAGATGACCCGACATATATTCCGCCATATAGCAGTCCTCGCACTCCCGCTCCACACGCATGGCGGTAAGCTCGCAGTCGGAGGACTGGAGAGAAGCGGCGGCGGCAAATTTCCCGAACCGCTTTGCAATAACATCGGCAGGCGTCTTATTATAGCACGCCTCTGTGAGAATGCGGTGAATGGCAAGGTCGGGATAACGGCGGATCGGCGAGGTGAAATGGGCGTAATCCGCCAGCACCAGCCCGAAATGCCCTAAAGGTTCATTGGAATATTTCGCCTTTGCCATACTCCGCAGCACCATGCTGTTAATAACAACGGCAAGACCCGTATCCTTGGAATTGCGCAGTATCTCTGCAAGATGAACGGGCTTTACATCGGTAAAATGGGAGTGCTGTATCCCCAGCCGCTCCACTACCTCCATAAGCTCGGAAATTTTCTCGGGGGACGGGTCTTCGTGAACACGGAAAACAAAGGGCAGCTGCCGCTGCCTTGCGGTCTTTGCGGCGGATTCGTTCGCCATTAGCATAAATTCCTCAATAATGACCTCCGCAGCACCACGGTCACGGCGTTTAACGTCCACGCAGCGGTCGTTTTCCACAATAAGCTTGCATTCGGGGGTCTCTATCTGGGGAGCGCCCCGCTTTATTTTGTTGGCGGTGAGAATGTCTGCCAGTTCTTTCATTAAAAATATCGTGTCATATAAGCCGTCGTATTTTTCTGCAATGTCCGCAGGAACATTTTCGGGAGCGTCCTTATGGGAGAGGATTTGATTTATCTCGCTGTAAACGCCCTTGACACGGGAACGGATAACGGTTTTGGAGAATTTGTATTTTTGAAGCTTCCCCTCTGCCGAAATTTCCATAAGACAGGAAAACGCCAGCCTGTCCTCACGGGGATTAAGCGAACAAATGCCGTTGGAAAGGGCGGGGGGAAGCATTGGTATGACCTTGTCGGCATAGTAAATGGAAGTGCCCCGCATAAATGCGTCCTTGTCAAGCTCCGAGCCCTCTTTTACATAGTGGGAAACGTCTGCAATATGTACGCCCAGTTTATAGCCCTCAGGGGTCTTTTCAATGCTTACGGCGTCGTCGATATCCTTTGTGTCGGCGCCGTCAATGGTGAAAATTATCTCATCACGCAGGTCAAGACGGCTGTACAGGTCACGGTCGGTAATGGTCATACCGCTTATATGCCGTGCCTCGTCCTGTACCGCAAGGGGAAAATCGGTTTCGATATCGTTCATAAAAAGGATAGCCTCTGCACTGCTTTTCGCCCTGTCAGCGCTGCCGAAAACCCCTGTAATATCGCACCTGTGGTCAGCATGGCGTTCTCCCCTTCGGGTTATCACCGCAAGTATCTTATCCCCCACGCACGCCCCGGGGCGGTTTCGGTCAACGGCAATAAGGTCACGGCAAAAGCTGTCGGGGCGCACCTTGAATTCGCCCTCCGCCTCTTCGAGTATCCCCGTAAATTCGGAAAAGCCCTCCTTTGCGACCGCCTCCACCTTAGCCTCGGGAGACTCTCCCTTTGACTCGATAAAGCTGCACACCACCGTGTCCCCGGGCATTGCCCCTTTAAGATATTTCCCCGGCACGAACATTTCCGTGCCCGTATTATCCTTGACAAAGCCGAAGGTGCGGTTTATCCTTGCGACCGTGGCAGTGAACATCCCATGGGCGGCGGCAAGGGTATAGCCCTTTGAATTTGAAATGATGTCTCCGTTTTCCGAAAGATACCGCAGCGATCTTTTAAAATCCTCCTGTGAGATTTTCTTGCCCTTTACCTTGTTGAAAAGTTCCTTTTCCGACAGCGTTTTTTTTCCTGCCTGATTCAGAACATTAAGTATTCTTGCAGCGCATACTTGTGAAAATTCCATACTTTTACCTCCCGCTGATCTTTTGTTCGCACCAAAGGTTCTCTGAAACTTAGGGAATTACCGCTAACTTTCAAACTTTACATTCCTTTATTAATTTGTGTTATGTGCATATTCAAATGCGCATCTATTTCAGTCTTCAATTCGTCTAAATACGCCGGAACTGCGCATAATTTTTCCGGTTCGGTCTCTGCAAAATTGTTCCAATTTAATGGGATATAATGAGAACTGTGCAAAAAAATGGCGGCAGCTGCTGCACCATATCCATAAACCGCCCCGCCTTGTATTCGGATCATGTACCTGCATATACAAGTGAACGGCTCTTTGACCGCATTCAGGGCAAATATAGGGAGCAAATTCCGAACGCTCCATACACCCGAAAATATTTTGAACTATATTGTTTTTATAATCCCTCCACATATTATTGTTTACCTTCTTTGAAAATCCATTTTTTCTAGTCTCTGGCCTTCTGACATCTGGCAATCTAAAAGGGCAGCAAGCAAGCTTACGAAAAGTTCTTGCCTCCTGCCCTTTATTTACCCAAAATATGGGAGTTTCGCAGTATGCGAAACCACGGTCATCCTCTTGAAGCGATCACTTCAATAAAATTCACGCCGATCACCACGATAAAGAAAATTATCGCAACTATTTTGGTAAGCCTTTCCAAGGCTTTTTCACGGGTGTTCTGGCTGTTTTTGCCGTAGAAGCTGTCATTGTTTGAACCGCCTATGGCGCTGGTCATTCCCTGCTGCTTCTGGGACTGCATAAGGGTTATGGCAACAATAAACACGCTGCAGAATATGAGAACAATGCCGCTTACTATTTCAAGTGCGCCCATTTTTATCAGCCTCTCTTTCATTTTTGTTACAGCTTAACATTTTTATTATACCACATACTTTATACAATTGCAAGGGCTTTTGAAAAATTTGGTTAATTTGTACAAACCGGGTGGGAATTTGCTTTCCCTCATACGGCGGGGGAACGGCTTTGTGCTGCTGTGCGATCTTTACACAGAAACACAGCAGTTTTTGTTTTTACTCCCAATCTGCCCAATTTTCCATAAAATGACCTTCCATATATACAGTTTCCTCGTACCACTTGACCGCCTTGCCGTTTTTGTCTATGTAATAATATGTCAGCGGATAGTTTCCCTCATACTCGTAGCAGTCGTCGGGACCGCCGCTGTAAAAGACGTAAAATCCGTTTGTTGAAAGATAATACGGCTTGCAGACTATTCCCACACCGTCAAAAACCTCGGCCACGCCGCCGTCCAAAGTTATAATTGTAATTTTATTGTCGTTATGAACAATAATATGGCCGAAGCGGTCAATATCATCCCAGCCCCCGGTGTTTACAAATCTTTCACCGGCAAAATCCGCTGTCCAATACTCCCACAAACAAGTTTTTTCATCATAATAGTATATCAGAAGTGTACTCAGGTCTGATGTATAATCGCTTATACATTCATTCTCTGCGCCGTTCAGCATTATCTCCTGCTTTTTGGTGTAGCAGTTCTTTTCGCCGTCCCAGCCGGACAGCCGCACAAGCTTATTCTTTGAGTAATTTATGAAAGCAACTTCATTCAGGTCACTGCTTGCTTTTATAAAATTAGGGTTTTTTCTCCAATATTTTTCGGGACTTATTTTCAATATGCTGCTTTTGTTTTTTCCGCTTTTTATATCGTACCTCGCCACATATTCTCCATTGTAAATAATGAGCCCCTTGCCGTTTTTGGCAATTACATATGACCTGGCATATCCCGGAAAGGACATCTTATGCTGCTCGCCGCCGAGGACGCCGAAATAAAGGTCTTTATCGTTCTCCGCTATGTATGTTCCGCTTTGAAGATAAAGAGTGATCCTGTAATCATCATCCTCCTTCGAGAGGGGCACAGGTGCTTTTTGGACAAGCCTTTTGCCGCCCAGGTCAAGGATATACACGTCCCTGTCAAGAGTGTAAAACGCTTCGCCCCTGTCGTTTATGCCGTAAAGATGAAATTCGCTCTTGTTGACCTCATCGTCGAACGGTATCTCAGGATAAAGGTCGATATTTTCCTCCTGCGACACTGTTTTGCCGTTATGCCAGACAACAAGGCAATCACCGAAATTTCCTAACCGGTGCTCAACACGTATAAAGCAATATTCGCCGTCGGGGGAGGAATACACGGCGGTTATATACACCACATCTTCCTCGTCCTCGGATAATAAGTCCGAATCGGAAAATGTGGGTAAGGCTTTGTATATTTTTTGCCGTTTTCCGCTTTCGTATGAATATTTGTACACCGTGTCGTTTATGGAATAAAACAGGGTCTTGCCGTCATCGGACAAGCTGTTATCATGCTCGAATTTTTCATCGGACTTGTAAAGCAGCTTTGTGCCTGCGCTGTTCACATAGGTCAGCGTATATTTGCCGTCGTTTTCTTCATACATGCAGTATGCCTTGCTGCTTTTGGAGTAACTGCGTTTGGGAATATCCTCAAGGGGCTCCTCCGCCGCAAAAACCACGGTGGGCATTGCAAGGGCAGTGACAATAAACACCATAAGCGCCGCTAAAAATCTTTTCATTGAATTACCTCCCGAATTTAAGTAATTGCCGATTAAGGGTATTCTGCCCGCCGCAGGCTGGGGAAATACTGCCGCCTAATATAAGATGAACATATATACAGTTTTCTCGTACCACTTGACCGCCTTGCCGTTTTTGTCAATGTAATAATATGTCAGCGGATAGTTTCCATCATACTCGTAGCAGTCGTCGGGACCGCCGCTGTAAAAGACGTAAAATCCGTTGGAAAGATACGGCTCACAGGTTATTCCCACACCGTCAAAAACCTCGGCCACGCCGCCGTCCAAAGTTATAATTTTAATTTTCCCGCCGGATTTTACGATCATATGACCGAAGCGGTCTGTTTCGTTCCAGTATCCGGTGTTTACAAATCTTTCGCCGTCAAAATCCGCTGTCCAATAATAATTTTTTTCATCTGCATAGTTTATCAGGATCGTATTCATGTCCGATGTATAGTCGGTTATACGTTCCTGCCCCGTGCCGTTCAGCATTATCTCCTGCTTTTTGGTGTAGCAGTTATTTTCGCCGTCCCAGCCGGACAGCCGCACAAGCTTATTCTTTGAGTAATTTATGTAAGCAGCTTCATTCAAGTCCCCGCTTGCTTTCATAAAATAGCGGCGTTTTTCCATATATTTTTCGGGGCTTATCTTCAATATGTTTTTGCTTTTTCCGCTTTTTATATCGTACCTTGCCACATACTCTCCATTGTAAATAATGATCCCCTCGCCGTTATAGTCAATTACATATGACCCGGCATATCCCGGAAAGGACATCTTATGCTGCTCGCCGCCCACTGCACCGAAATAAAGGTCTTTTCCGTAAAACACTGTGTATGTACCGCTGCCCGGGGAAATACGGGTACTATAATCATATTCATTATCCGAGAGAGGCACAGGGGCTTTTTGGGCAAGCCTTTTGCCGTCCCGGTCAAGGATATATATGTCCCTGTCAAGAGTGTAAAATGCTTCGCCCTTGTCGTTTATGCCGTAAAGCTTGATCATGTCCGTGAGGGTCGTACCTTCAAGCACTATTGGTTCTTCGGGGTCGCCGTATTCCGTTTGGGACACGGTTTTGCCCTTATGCCAGATAACAATATCATTGTCATGTTTATCATATCCGTTTAAGTGCTCGACGAATATAAGGCAATATTCACCGCTCGGCGAGGCATACAAGGTTATATACGTATCGCCGGCGGTGTATATTTTTTGCCGTTTTCCGCTTTCGTATGAATATTTGTACACCGTGTCATTTATGGAATAAAACAGGGTCTTGCCGTCATCGGACAAGCTGTTATCATGCTCGAATTTTTCATCGGACTTGTAAAGCAGCTTTGTGCCTGCGCTGTTCACATAGGTCAGCGTATATTTGCCGTCGTTTTCTTCATACATGCAGTATGCCTTGCTGCTTTTGGAGTAACTGCGTTTGGGAATATCCTCAAGGGGCTCCTCCGCCGCAAAAACCACGGTGGGCATTGCAAGGGCAGTGACAATAAACACCATAAGCGCCGCTAAAAATCTTTTCATTGAATTACCTCCCGAATTTAAGTAATTGCCGATTAAAGATATTACGCCCGCCTATAGCCGTTTTTAAAAGCGATTTTATCGGCACTTTCTTATTCTGTTTTATATACAATGCAGAGCCGCATTTTTTTGCATAAAATTTGTAAAGATTATATTAAAATTATACCATAAATTTTTGAATATGTCAAGCGTAACAATAAAGCTTGATTATCATCGGAAAATACAGCGCAGAAAGAACCGCTCGGAATGAAAAAAGAACTGCCGAAGCCGTTTCGTGGCGACCGAAATAAATTTAGTTTGACAAGCGGGAAATTTTGGTGTATAATAAATAATGGATTCTTTTACGCCTGTTTGTGAATAATCCCAAGTGATGTTATTATAATAATATTATGTAAGCGTTGATTAAATTGCTTTTAAAAACGGCTATGGGTGGGCGGTATTTCCCCTGCCGCAGGCGGGGGAAATACCTGTAATCAGCAGTTCCTTATATAATGACTTGCTGTCAGCAACAACGAAATTGCGGCAAGCAAAATTCACGGGAGGCAGCATATGAACGAACCAAAATATTTTTCGGAAAACCGACCCCAACGGGAACAACGGGAACAACCGAGACAGCCCGCACAGCCCGAGGGCGATAACAAGCCTGCACAGGAGCTTGAAGAAGCAAAGGAGCTTAACGAAAAGGCCGACCTGATAGAAAGCATGGGGCAGACCGTTTCGGAAAATTCCAAGCACCTTATCCATTGCCTGACCATAATCGGTCAGATCGAAGGACATTACAACGCCCCCTCGGGCACAAAGACCACCAAGTATGAGCATATTATGCCCGCCCTTGTGGCAATCGAGCAGGACCGCTCGATCGAGGGGCTTCTGATAATCCTCAACACCGTAGGCGGCGACGTGGAAGCGGGACTTGCCATTGCCGAGCTTATCAGCGGCATGAAAACCCCCACAGTATCCGTGGTGCTGGGCGGCGGACATTCTATCGGCGTGCCGCTGGCGGTGTCGGCGAAGATATCCTATATAGTGCCCAGCGCAACAATGACCATTCACCCTGTGCGCACCACAGGCATGGTACTGGCAGTGCCCCAGTCGTTCACCTATCTGGAGGCTATGCAGAAGCGGATAACCGATTTTGTGTGCAGGCAGAGCCGCATTGCTCCCGAAAAATTTTCCGATCTGCTCATGAATACAGGGGAACTGGTGCTGGATATGGGCACGGTCATTGACGGACAAACTGCGGTGGATATAGGTCTCATCGACCGACTGGGCGGACTTTCCGACGCCGTTGAGGCGCTGTATGAGCTTATAGAAAAGAGCGAGCCACGGTACAGGTGACCTTGCGAACAAAGTTAAACCTATATATCAAACAAAAAGAACAAAGGAAAAGAGGAGTTGTTATATGACAGTATTTGAAGCAGTCATAGAGGGACTGGTGCAGGGGCTGACGGAGTTTCTGCCCGTGTCCAGCTCGGGGCATCTGTCCCTGCTGAGGCATTTCATGGGGATAGAGACCGAGAGCGCCATGCTTACCACCATAGCCCTGCATATGGGGACATTGGCAGCAGTGTTTATTGCATTCCGCCAAAAAATCCTGGAGCTTATAAAAGAGGCCTTCGCCATGCTGGGGGACATATTCGGCGGGCGGTTCAAATGGAGCGAAATGAACGGCTGCCGCAGAATGATAATCATGATAATCATATCCATACTGCCGCTGTTTATTTTCTACATATTCAGAGATTTTTTCACCTCGGTTCAGGAGGACAGCGACATAATCGTAGAGGGTATATGCTTTCTCTACACCTCGGCAATACTTTTCATGGGCGACCGCTGCTCAAAGCGCAGCGAAGCAAGGGGCGGCGGAATGGCTGCGGGAGAAACAACAGTTCCCGACGCCCTGTTTATCGGCTTTTTCCAGGGAGTGGCGCTGCTTCCGGGAGTGTCCCGTTCGGGCTCTACCATTTCCGCAGCCCAGATCACAGGCATGAAGCGTGAGGACGCAGTGGAATACAGCTTTATCATGGGCATTCCCGTTATACTTGCAAGCGCCCTGTCGGAGCTTATGGATACAGGCGCAGGCGCTTCCGTGGAGACAGTGCCCCTTATTGTGGGTATGGCCGTGGCGGCGGTTTCGGGATACTGCGCCATTGCGCTGGTAAAATGGCTTATGAAGTCGGACAGGTTCGGGGTGTTTGCAATTTATACCCTGGTCCTGGGAATTGCGGTCATTATTGCAGGAGTTCTGGGCTTTTAAACAAGCGTAGATAAAAGGAACTGCTGATTAAAGGTATTTCCCTCGCCTACGGCGGGGGAAATACCGCCACACATAGCCATTTTAAAAATGGGAAAATTTAAAAAGCGATTTAATCAGTGTTTCCAAAAAATAAATATAAATAAAATTCGTAGGAGTGAACAAAAGTGGCAGGAACAAGAAAAACCGCCTCGTCAAAAAAGCCTGCGTCAAGGCGCAGCACCAAGGCGGAGGAAAAAAAGGCGGCAGCGGACAAGGTTTTATGGTCGACAGTGTTGTTTGCGGCAGGGGTGCTGATAGCGGCATTTGCGGCAGTAAAGGGCGAATCGGCATGGTTTGTCATACATAATGTTTTACTGGGACTTTTCGGCGTGGGAGTGGTTCTCGTTCCCCCAATACTGCTTTACGCCTCGGTGATGATAGCCTCAGACAAGGGGAGGGCAACAGTCACAGGCAAGGCAGCCCAGGGATTCATTCTTATCCTTATCAGCTGCGCCCTTATCCAGATATTTTTTGCCGACCCTCCCGCAGATAACATCACCCTCGGCAAGCAGATAACCGACCTTTACGAAAACGGCAAGGATTTTAAAGGCGGCGGCTTTATGTCGCTGATACTGGGCATACCGCTCATAAACCTGTTCGGGCGGACAGGAGCGGGAGTTATTATCCTGCTGCTGGCGTTTGTGTTTATTATGCTGCTGGCAAACCGTACCGTCATTGATGTGTTCCGTTTTATCAAGAATATTTTTATTGCCGCCGGCGACGCACGTCCGGAGTATGAAGAGGTAGAGGAATTTGTGCCCTCTCCCGGGGCAAAGCGTGCTGCGGAGGCAAGGGCAAAGGAGAAATCGGAGATAAAAGCGGCAAGGGCTGCCGAAAAGGCGGAGGCTGCCGAAGCAAAAGCGGCTGCCAAAGCTGCGGCAAAAACTGCGGCAAAAACTGCCAAGGCTTCCGCAAAGAAAGTCCCCAACAGTGATGTGCCCGAAGATGTCGCCAAGGAACGTCAGGCAGAGTTTGACATTGATATTCCCGTACCCGTGAGCGCCGCAGTCAATAACGATAAACCGGAGGAAGCCAAAGAAGAAAAGAAATCCGCCGCCCAGATCGAGGGAGAGAACATTGCCCGTGAGATCGAGGCAAACGAGGCGGAGCGCAAAGCCGCAAAGAATATGAGCAAGCAGGAGGCAAAAAAAGCCGAGGAACAAAAGCAGCAGCAGGAACTGGCTTCCATTATAAGAAAGGCTGCGGGAGGTTCATCAAACGCAGCCTCGGGAAATGCTTCTGCCGTAAACGGGGAGAACACTTCGGTAAGCCTTACGGAAAACCTTCCCAAGTCCCCCGAAAATACCGACAAGGAACTTCCGCCCATAAAGCCTGCCGCCGCATTCCCGCCCCTTAAAAAAGGCCTCGGCAAAGGCTCAACACTGGCGTCCAACAAAATAACCGACGACGCCGACCTTGATATGCCCGAGACCACCGCAAGGGATATCCAGAATGAAATTGCGGAGAACGTCCCCGCCCCCGTGGAGTATGTTTTCCCGCCGCTGGAGCTGCTTAAAAAATCCGCCAACGAGGTGAACGCCGACCAGGCGGAGGAAGAAATGACCCAGAATGCGGACACTCTTGTGGAGACCTTAAAAAGCTTCGGCGTAATGACAAGGATCGTGGATATTCACCGAGGGCCAACGGTAACACGTTACGAGCTTCAGCCCAATGCGGGAGTAAAAATTTCCAAGATAACGGGACTTTCCGACGACATTGCGCTCAATCTTGCAGCAGAGGGCGTGCGTATACAAGCGCCCATTCCCGGCAAGGCGGCAGTGGGCATAGAAGTGCCCAATAAGATAAAGGACATTGTCACCCTCCGTGACGTTCTGGACACGGAGGAATTCAGAAACGCCCAGAGCAAGCTTACCTTTGCCGTGGGCAAGAACATTGACGGCGAAATTATCCTGGGAGATATCGCAAAGCTGCCCCATATCATCATCGCAGGAACAACAGGTTCGGGTAAATCCGTCTGCACCAACGGCATAATTATGAGCATTCTCTATAATGCAAGCCCCGACGAGGTGCGGCTGGTGCTTATTGACCCCAAGGTTGTTGAATTCAAGATATATGACGGCATTCCTCATCTGCTCATTCCCGTGGTCACCGACCCCCGTAAAGCGGCAGGCGCACTTAGCTGGGCAGTTCAGGAAATGCTCAAGCGGTATAAGCTTTTTGCGGATAACAACGTCCGTGACCTTAAAGGCTATAACGAAATGGCAGCGGATACCGAGGGAATCGAGCCTTTGCCGAGAATAGTCATAGTTATAGACGAGCTTGCCGACCTTATGATGGCAGCAGCAGGAGAGGTAGAGGACAGTATCTGCCGCTTGGCGCAAATGGCACGTGCAGCGGGAATGCACCTTATCATTGCCACCCAGCGCCCCACCGTGGACGTTATCACAGGACTTATCAAAGCGAATATTCCCTCACGTATCGCCCTTAAAGTCGCCTCGGGAATCGACTCACGCTCCATTATAAACGAAGTGGGAGCGGAAAAGCTTCTGGGCAACGGCGACCTTTTGTATTTCCCCACAGGATATGCAAAGCCCGTGCGTGTGCAGAACTGCTTCTCCTCCGACAAAGAGGTGGCAGCAGTGGTGAACTTCATCAAGAACGGCGCAGGAGACGTGGTCTACAGCGATGATATAATGAAAGAGATTGAGAACAGCATTCCCCAGCCCAAGGGCGAAAAGGAAAAGGAAAAGCCAATGGAGGGCGCAAAGAATGCGGACAGCCTTTCCGACGACGACCTGGCGGAGCTTGCCGTGGAATGCGCAGTCGAGGCGGGCACTAACGGAGTTTCCGTTTCCTACCTCCAGCGCAAGCTGAAGCTTGGCTATGCAAGGGCGGCAAGGATAATGGATATGCTGGACGAAATGGGCGTGGTAGGGCCTTTTGAGGGCGCAAAGCCCAGACAGGTGCTGATGACAAGGGAAATGTTCCTGCAAAGGAAGCTTGCAAGGGAAAGTCTGAGCAGCGGCGAACCGCAGGAATGATTTATATGGCAGCTGCAACAGGCAGGATGTAAATGTCCTGCCTGTTTTGTATTCTAATTATAACACAGCGCAACAAAAATGTCCATAGATATAAATTTAACTTCAAGTAAATTTTCTGTAAACAACATTTATTTGCATAAAGAAATAAACTCATTATATCAATACTTTCGCCGCAATCCCATAAGCGGACTTGCGGCGAACACAATTTCATATCTCAACGGATAAACAAAAAAGAAGCAAGCGGCAATCTCTTGCCTCTTGCCTCTGAGTGAACCTGCGGATTCACATTCTTGCTTCTATCAGTACTTTCTTGCCTCTGTCAGAACTGCAATTCATGGTTCTTGTACATTTCCGCAAGACCCTCGCTGATGGTCGTGTAGCTGCTGTCAACCTGGATATTGCCGATAAACATACCCGCAAAGAAACCGATAACAACGCACACAATGATAACCGCCAAAGGAATATCCATAAAGGTCACAGCCTTGTCGCTGAAGGTGTTGTTTTTCAGCGAGTTATTCAGCAGCCTGCAAATGACGATCAGCACAATCGCAACAACGAAAGCCGCTCCGATCATAATAAAATACAGGGTGTAGCTTACGGGATAGTAAACCATAAGCGGGTTGTCGGGCTTGTAGTAAACGGATATCTTGTCAAATCTTTTAACGTCGCCGTTTAAGATGATGTTGTTGCCGTAAACCTCTTTGCCGTAGGCAGTGTACTTGCCGTCCACCTTGACCTGCTGCCCTATGTACGACCAGTTAGCGCCCACAGGCTGACCGTCGTTACGTTCGGTCACCTCGTCCACCTCGTGAACTGTGGTGATAAACAGGTCTGTGTTAAGTCCTGTTTCGGGGTCGCTGGCGGATGTTTCAATCCAAGTGGTTCTTACCGCTTTATTCAGTTTGGAATACCTGGCAAGACCCATTTCAAAATAGAACATGGACACGCCCAGCAGCAGCGCCATAATGCACATAAGCACACACGCAACATAATAACGCTTTTTTACTTTCATTCTATAGCTCCTCCTCTAATTTTGTGCGCAGGGCACACAAAAACATTTAGCTATAATAAAGTATAGCACATATTTTTGCTTCTGTCAAGAGGATTTTCCCGAAGCCGCATTGTATTGTGATAAACAGACAAATTATGAACTGTCCGATTGGTTAAAATATAAAAAATGCTTTCGGAATTTGATCTTGCACAAAGCATACCTGCTTTTGCAGGGCACTGTGTGAAAAAGCTTAATCCGCCCTCCCGAAAAAGCTTTCCTGCTCGATCTCATCGGTAAGCCGCAGTATTTCCGGAGCTATTTTCTTTTTCCGCAGGGCGGTAACGGCTTTGTAAACGGGATATGCCGTCCCCATTACCGCCATACCGATAACGCCGATTATTATCCCGGGCACAAATATATCCCACTCCAGAACGCAGCACATTCCGACGCCCATAGTAAGCGTGCCGATTATTCCCAATGCAACAGCGATCGTCGTGCCCGGGCGGGTAACGCTTTTGTCAAGCTTTCTCAACCTGTCCATTTTTGTTTCCTCCGTATCCTCCGAATATTTCCTGCGGATTTTCTCCAGCTCCGTTTGCTGTTTCGGAGAATAGGTGTACTCGAATTTTTCACTTTTATCCATAAAAATCACTCCTATTGACATTTAACAATTTCCTCACTGTCTGACCGTTCATGAAATCCTCATTAAGCTTCCTGCAATAATTTTTTCAGTTTGCCGTTTGCCCGCAGTATCATAAAAACCGCCATACCCATAACAATAAGGCAAACCGCCCCGCCCGTTACAGTGTTCATAAGCTGCTGCAATTCCTCTCTCCCGCCGAATGAGGAAAACATAGCCGTTTGCAGGGCGAACATAGACATAAGCGCACCCGCCAGAGCAAGAATTTTCGCCGCCGACAATATGGGGCTTTTTATCTTCGCAAATTTCACCACATTCACGATTGCCGTTATAAGGCTGTAAAATGCGTAAAGAGCGGATATGTAAATGATATATCCCTTGTATTCGTAGCTTCTGTTCTGCCATATCATCTGCACGGTCATTCCCGTCATTGCGCCGTTCAGAACGAACATAAGTATTCCGCAAAGCCGTGCGCTTTTGTAATCGTGTATCTTCTTTTCCCTTTCCTGCTCTTTCCCGGCGCTTATGTTCACACTCCGCAGCAGAATGACTCTGATGACCCCCAGCACCGCATAATATATCCCTATCGCCCACAGCCACGCCGAGCGAAACAATACCCCTGTTGCACATTTAAAGACCGCATAGAACATATTGACCGCAAGCCCGCTGTACAGCGCTGTCTTTGCACGGAATTCGATATCGTCCATATACAAAGCAGTGTACTTGTGACTGTACATAAATCTGCGGAAGGCCGCCACAGCTTTAAGCTCATCTCCGTGAATAAGCTCATAGCACCGCCTTTTAGCCCTCGGGAAATTTGCGCATAACAGCGTCAGCGCATAAGCGGACAGCACATAGAAAAAATATGAAACAGGGTTTGTGCTCTCCAGAAATATCAAGGCTATTATGACCCCGGGAAACCCGATAACAGAGCATAAAACAATTACCCGCACAGGCGGAAAAAGTATTTTGTGAAGTTTATTTTTAACTCCGTTCATTTTCATCACACCTTAATTTTACCGTAAATGTACTGCCCTTTTCCTGCTCGCTTTGTACGGAAATATCCGCCCCCGTTATATCCGCAATTCTTTTTACCAGCGCAAGCCCGAGACCGTTTCCCTTTGTCTGATGAGACGTATCTCCCTGATAGAATTTTTCAAAAATATGCCTGCCCGTTTCGGGGGACATGCCGCAGCCCGTGTCCGTCACCGTCACTGTTGCATACCCCTTTTCCCTTTTCAGCGAAACATATATCCTTCCGTTTTCATCGGTGAATTTCACCGCATTTGAAAAAAGATTGTTCCACACCAGGGAAAGCATTTCCGCGTCGGCATTTATGATAACATCATCTTCAATATCCGTGTCTATATCAAGCTTTTTCTTTTCCCATACATCCTCAAAATTCAAAAGGCATTCGCAAAGCTGCTCGCTTAAATTATAGGAGCGGCTCTCGGGAAATATCTGCTGATTTTCCAGCTTGTTAAGTCTCAGGATATTCGTAATAAGCTCGGATAAATTTCTCGAAGCCGCCGTTACCGCCTTGGCATATTGCAGCCTTTCGGATTCGGGCAGACCGGGGCTTTGCAGCAGCATACCGTAATTGTTCATGACCGCAAGAGGGGTTTTCAGCTCATGGGAAACATTGGCTATAAAATCTGTCCGCAGGGTCTCCACGCTGCCCAGTTCTTCGGTCATAATGTTTATCCTGTCCGCAATTATCTCAAAGCCCTCGCCGCCCTTTGAACGGGGGATACGCACGGAAAAATCACCCTTGGTTATTCTGTCCAGAGCCTTGATTATATCTTTCACAGGTCTGTCCACGGTATATTTTCTGTAAACAATATCAATTGTGAAAAAGATAACAGTCAGCAGCACAATATTCAGAAACGTCGCCTTGGCGTTCCGTTCAAGCAGCTCTCTTTCCAGCTCCATTGACTGCAAAAACAGCAGAAACGAGCAGGTGACCGCAAAGGAGATCGCTCCCGTAAACATTGCAAACCGCATAAGTCCCCGTAAATATCCGTCCGTTTTTTTCTCATTCATTTGAGCACCGCCTTGTAGCCCAGCCCATGAACGGTGACTATTTCAAACCCCGTGCAGCGGGATAATTTTTCCCTTAGCTTTCTCATATAAACGTCCACCGTCCGCAGCCCCGATTCGCTGTCGGGGTCCCAGAATTCATTCATAAGCTGCGAACGTGTAAAGGTCTTTTTGGGGTAAGAGAGAAGCTTGTATAACAGATTGAATTCACGGACAGTAAGGTTAATTTCCTCGTCCCCCAGCATTGCCGACCGTTCCTCCGCATTAAGGGTAAAATCCCCTATCCTTATTTCCTTTTCGCTTGCTATCTTCGCCCGCCTCATCAGCGCACCAATTTTAAGAAGCAGCTCCTCCGGGTCAACAGGCTTTACCATGTAATCATCTATCCCCAGCCTGTAGCCCCGCTGCTTTGAGCCTATATCATCTCTTGCGGTCATAAACAGAATGGGAATCTCACGGTCAAGCGCACGTACATTTTCCGCAAACTCAAACCCGTCCACCCCGGGCATCATAATATCCGAAATAATAAGGTCAAACACATTTCCGTAAAGGGCATTGTAACCCTCGTTCCCGTCACTGCACCCCACCGCCTCGCAGCCGTTGCCGTTAAGGTATGCGCAAATAGTTTTGTTAAGGTCTTTGTCGTCCTCCACAACCAATATTTTAAACATATCGTCCCTCCGATCAAAAGAGTTTGGATAATTATAGCATATTGATGTTAAAGTATTGTTAAATTTAGGCGGTTCACAGAAATTTTACAAAGCGGCGGAGGTTTTCCCGCCGCCGCTTTCGTTATGTTATCACATTTTGCCTGTTTCCGCACTTGCGCGAACTGCCTCGTTATCCTGCTTTTGTTCGGATTTAAGCCGTTCTTTTGCTTCCTCTGCGGTCTCGCCGTCCTTGGCAAGAAAGCTTTCCACAAATTTATCCTCTACCTTTTTGTATGTCCCCACAACACCGTCCTCCACTTTTTTGTACGTACCTACAACACCGCTTTCCACAGCCTTGTATGCGCCTACTACCGTTTCCTCGATCTTCTTGTTAGCTTCTTTGATTGACATAATAATTATCTCCCTTTAATTAATTTCTTGCAGGTAAAGAATATCGCTATTGCTCCGAGAATTCCCGCCCCCGGGATAAGAACATATTTTATTTTGTTGCTGCACTTGCTATGCGCCATAAAATTTTCCTCCCCTCACTTAATGCCCTTGACCATGGGAATAAGTCCCAGCAGCAGACATATCCCGACGATTCCCACAACAATTCCGGGTATCATCAGCCCCTGCCATACCATTGTCATGCACATTCCCACGCCGAAAACGAGCGTTCCGAATATCCCGTAGATAACCGTGCCAACGGTCTTTGGGCTTATTTCAACAGGGGCGGCGTTCGTCATTTTCCTGCGGACGATAACCATTGCGATAAGTACTGCAAACCCGACAATCCCGCAGACAACCCCCGGCTTAAAGGCGTTCCATTCGGGCAGCAAAGCCATGCACATTCCCAAAGCAAAAATCAGCCCTCCGACAACCGACATTACAAGCGTTACAAAATTCTCTTTTTTCATACTTCAAACATTCCTTTCCGAATTTTTTTAAGGTAATGAGCCTTTCATTTCCTCATTTCTTGTATATATTTTAACCCCGCTGTGTTTTTGAGATGTTTGAGAATTGTTAGAGAAATGTTAAAAAGAGGCAGGAGATTTTGGAAGCAGGAATATAAAAAAATCGGCAGTCCCCACAATCTAAGGACATACCGATCATATTTTTATCAACACCCGTGAAACGCATAAGCGTTTCTCATTTCAGAATCTGCACCGCCGAGCCCAAAATCCCCTTGCCGATATGAGCGCTGAGCACCGCACCTATCTCGCCGCTCCAGCAGTTTTTGTACACGGGCAGAGCCGCCGAAAGCTCTTTTTGTACAGCTTCCATTTCCGCAGGCAGACCGCCGTTTGCCACAGCAATATTTATATCGGAAAAATTTTTCCCCCTTTCATATGCAAGGGAAACAAGCTTATCCGACAGCTGCTTGCTGCCCCGCACCTTTGCCGCCGTTATAAGCTTGCCGTCCGGGGCAAAGGTTATAATGGGCTTTATCCCCAGCAAAGTCCCCGCCGCAGCCGTAATATAGCCTATCCTGCCGCCCTTGTGAAGATATTCCAGGGAATCCACCGAGAAAAAAGCAAAGGTATTTTTTATAAGAAAGTCCACCCTCTCACCCGTAAGGTATTCCCAGTCCGCCCCCCGTTCAATATCCAGAGCCAGCTGTAAAATTATCATGGAAAGCCCCAGCGAGCCGTTTTTGGAATCATACATTTTTACGGGCATTTCCCGTTCCTCCGCCAGCATTTTCACAAATTCATATGTACCCGAAAGCCCGCTTGAAAACATTACCCCGATAACGCCGTCATAGCCATCCGCCGCAATCCTGTCAAAGGTTGCTTCTATATCCTCACCCGCAGGCAGGGAAGTCTTGGGCAGCTCTCCACGCTCATGAAAAGCGTAAATATCGCTGCCGCCGATGTTCACCCCGTCAAGAAATTCCCCGCCGCCGCAGGTTATCCGCAAAGGCACGATATACACATTCGAGGGTCTGTTCATTTTGGGCATATCCGCACAGGAATCGGTCAGCAGTGCAATTTTCTTAGGCGTGTCTTTTCTTTTATCCATAAAAATTTAACCTCGTTATTTTAAGATTTACCCGAACAGAAGCAAGAAGCAGGAGGCAAGAAGCAAGAAGTAAAAGCTTTATTCGGCCTTTTATTGTTCGGGTATTGTTTGAGATTTGTTGGGGTAATGTTAATTTTTTACATAAAATACCGTTCCTATCTCATCATCTGCATTCAGAAGCTCAATAAAATTTCCGGTAAATTCATCAAAATTTCCGGGACAGAATTCCCTGTTGACAATGCCATCATCAGGAGCGATAACAATGGCAGAATCTTCCGCAAATTCAAGCAAGTCCGCCGCAAATTTCATGATGATATGTTCCCCGCACTTTTCGGGAGAGTGATAAGCCATTCGTTGAAGCTCATATGTAAATTTGCTGTCAAATGTCAGCGTTATATTTTCGGGAATGTATTTTTCGTAACTTATGTCTGCAAATTCATTGAGACACTTTTCACCCCTGTAAGCATATGTGCGTGGCTCGGTGGAATACTCTTCTCCCCCAAAGCTTTTCTTTATTTCCGTTATGCCGAGTCTGTCAAAATCCCTCTTATTTAAAACAATGTCAATACTTATATCCATAAATATTTTACCTCAAATCAACTGAAATTTTAGGTCGGAATGTTCTTTTGACAAGGCAGTCATTTCCACCGGATAACTGCCGGACAAGCCGAAGAGCGGCGGAATTTTTACAGCTTTTGTTTAAAAGAGTTTAAGAAGTCTTTGAAAATTTCTTCTCTGCCGTAAGCTGTATCATAATACGGCAGGTCATATATTCTGCATTGTTCTTTTATCTCTTTGCTGACTGCTACAATGCCTGCGCAGTCCCTTTTATTTTCTTCCTCGGGTTTATAAAATGTATAATCCTTTGGGGTATCGTACTTTTTCAGGATCTCATACCGTTTCTCCGGGGTCACCTCCGAAGTGCCGAAATAATAAATATCACAGACAGCAGGGTCCATATGCCGAACATAGTGCTGCGGCAGCAACTGAAATATATCGATCACCATTCCGTAACCGCATTCATTATATTCTCCGCTGTCTGTCATCGCACGTATGAATGCCGCCATCTTAGAACTGATATATCGGACATTTTCCAATAGGTCGGTATCTGCGTCGGAATTTACTCCTGTTTCGGGAAAAACACTTTCGATCCCCGCAATGACCGAGTCCATACTTATATGCTGGTATCCGAAATATTTCGATATCATTTGCGAAACCGTGCTTTTGCCCGAACGGGGCGCACCTGCAATTATAATATGTTTCTTCAAAATTTTTCCTCCGCAGTTAAAAGAAGTATATTGTTATCATACCGTATGTATTTGCCCGTTCAATTTATTTCCTATTTTTATTATACCTATTAACAAATAAATTGTCAAGAAAATTTTCTTGTATATCTAAAGAATTAAGCAGCATACCCATTATCAAAAAGTCCCCGTGCTCCACCCGAAAGAATGAAGCGCAGGGATAAAATTTCAAGAAAAATCAAATTACTTCCTGTCGGCAATTTCCTTCTCCGCAGCCGCCAGCTTAACGCAAACGCAGAAAAGCTCGGTCGCCTTTTTAAGGTCGGCAAGGCTGGGGAAAGAGGGCGAAAGCCTTATGTTGCAGTCCTTGGGGTCTTTCTTGTAGGGGTATGTAGCCCCTGCGCCCGTCAGAACAACGCCCGCCTCCTTGCAAAGGCGCACTGTCTCCTTGGCGCAGCCCTCGGGAGTGTTTACGGAAATAAAGTAACCGCCATTGGGCACATTCCAGCTTAAAAGCCCCGTGTCACCCATGCCAATTTTGAGGGTCTCGTTCACCAGGTCAAACTTGGGAGCAAGAATAGCCTTGTGCTTTTCCATATGGGCACGCAGACCGTCCGCATTCCCGAAAAATCTCGCATGGCGCAGCTGGTTCATCTTGTCGTAGCTTATATTCTGAATCTCCAGAAGAGAAATTATCTGCCTCACATTGTTTTCCGACGCCGCCAGCACCGACACGCCCGCACCCGCAAAGGTGATCTTTGAAGTGGAGGCAAACTCGAAGATCATATCCTCATTGCCTGTTTTCTTCGCCTCGTCAAATATGTTCAGCAGACTGTCATGCTCATCCTTTAAATGGTGAACACAGTAAGCATTGTCCCAGAAGATCCTGAAATCGGGAGCAGCGGGCTTCAGAGCCGCAAAACGCTTTACCGTATCGTCCGAATAAGTATAGCCGTCTGGATTGGAGTACATGGGCACACACCAGATACCCTTGACCGTGGGGTCATTGTTTACAAGCTTTTCCACCATATCCATATCCGGACCTGCAGGGGTCATGGGAATGTTTACCATCTCAAAGCCGAATGTCTCCGTAATGCTGAAATGACGGTCATATCCGGGCACGGGACAAAGGAACTTTGCACCCCCGCACTTGCCCCAGGGCTGCTCGCTGCCGTACACGCCGAACTGCACCGCTCTTGCAACCGCATCATACATTAAATTCAAACTGGAGCTTCCTCCGACGATTATCATCTCGGGGGAAATGCCCAGAATATCCGCAAAAATACGCTTTGTCTCGGTAATGCCCGTAAGCTGGCCGTAGTTTCTCACGTCCACTCCGCCCTCGTCGATAAGGTCAGAGGAACTGTTGAGTATATCAAGCAGCGGCATGGATAATTCCAGCTGCTCAGGACAGGGCTTACCCCTTGACATATCAAGCTTTAACCCCTCCCCCTTAAACGCCTCATACTCGCTTGCCGCCTTATCTCTGAAGCTTTTAAGTTCGCTGTCGGACATATTTTTCAAAGACATAACAAACTCTCCCTTTCATATTATAAAGTTGATACTGACAATTTTTACAGTTTTTGCAGTGCTGCATTTCTCGGTCAGCACACCTATATTTATAATATAACATTTTTTCGGATTTTGCAAGTGTTTTATAAAATTCCTGCAAATTGTTTTCACTTTATACATATATAGGCATAGCAAATACGGTAAGCTTTTGTGAAAAAATGTTTGCGGATAATATGACCATCGCCCGCAAAAATCCCCTTGACTAAGCACGGAAAAAATGCTATACTATAATAGGATCAGAAATTTTTACCGGAAAAGGTGATAATATGAAAGCAGATTTTGACTATCTCTGGACGGATAAAAAGCGGACGGTATTCGGGCTGCCCATTTCCTTTACAAGATATTTTCTCACCGAAAGCAAGTTCATTACCCGAACGGGATTTTTTACAATCGTGGAGGACGAATTCGACCTGTACAGGGTCACGGACAAAAAGCTTGTTATGCCGCTTTCGCAGCGGATTTTCGGCTGCGGAACAGTGGTTATAAACGTCCGTGACGTGGATACGCCCGTTAAAGAGGTGAAAGCCGTAAAAGCCCCGAGAGAGCTTATGAAAATGATCGACAGTCAGGTGGAAAAGCTCCGTGACCGTTATAATATCCGTGGACGTGACATGATAAACGGACACTGCGAAAACGAGCATGAAGCAAGCTCAGACGGAGATGACGGCAATGCTTGACTTCATCACCGAGCGGCAAAGCTGCTGGGAAAGGCTTGCCTCGGAAAAACGCCCCATATTCCTTTACGGAATGGGCAACGGAGCGGATAAGATACTGTCCGTAATGGAAAGCTTCGGCGCAGCCCCGGCGGGTTTTTTCGCCAGCGACGGCTTTGTGCGGGGGCATTCCTTTCACGGGCATAAGGTCCACACCCTGTCGGAGATAGAAGCCCGATTTGGCAGTCACGGTGATGATTTTGTCATAGTCCTTGCCTTCGGTGCGGGCTACAGATCGCTGTACGATAAGATCATGGAAATTTCGGAAAGGCATACTCTTATCGCCCCGGACGTTCCCGTGGCGGGCGGCGGGCTTTTTACATATGAATATGCCCTGGAAAATGCCGAAAAAATCAAGGCTGTATATGATCTTCTGGCGGATGACCTTTCAAGGGACGTTTACAGAAATATCCTGAATTTCAAGATAAGCGGCGACCCCGGATATTTACATAAGATCACCACCGAAAAAAGCGAGATATGGGATAATGTCCTGCACTCGGAAGGGGACAGCGGTGTATATATCGATATGGGCGCATACAACGGCGACACCGTTAAGGAATTTATCGGATTTACAGGGGGCAGATACAGGCAGATATTTGCCCTTGAACCCGACCCGAAAAATTACCGCAAGCTTGAAGAAAACACGGCGGATCTGCCGAACGTTCACCTTTTTAATGCCGCCGCATGGAATGAGGACGGGCTTGTAAATTTCGCAGGCCGCTCGGGCAGAAACGCTGCTGTTGATACGTCGGCAGCCGCCTCAAAGGCAAAGCCCGTTCCCGCACTGCGTGGGGACAGCCTTTGCGAAAGGGCGGACTACATCAAAATGGACGTGGAGGGAGCGGAAAAACAGGCTATAGAGGGGGCTGCGGAGCTTATAAAAAAGGGGTGCAGGCTGAACATTGCCTGCTATCACCGCACCGAGGATATTTTTGCAATTCCTCTGCAGATACACGCCCTTAATCCGAGCCTGCGGCTTTATATGCGTCATCATTTGTATATCCCCGCTTGGGACACGAACTTGTATGCAAACTGAGACAGTCGGGAGCGCTCGCTTTATCTCGCTTTATTCGGATTTCCGAAAAAAGAAAGGCTCACGTCAGTGAGCAATCACGTCAGTGAGCAATCACGTCAGTGAGCAATCACGTCAGTGAGCAATCACGCTTTTTATTAATTTCCACTTGACAAATCCGTTCTATAATGTTAGAATATAACTATACCGCAAAAAACGGAGATGATAAGTTTGAAAGTTAGCGGTAAACCCCTAAGTTTCAACGTACCTTTAGTGCGAACAACAAATCAGCGGGAGGTAAAAAAGTTTGAAAGTTAGCGGTAAACTCCTAAGTTTCAACGTACCTTTAGTGCGAACAACAAATCAGCGGGAGGTAAAAAAATGCCCGAAAATACAAACATAAAGCTTTTCGATTCCGAACTCAAGGTAATGGAAATCCTCTGGGACAGGGGAGAGGCGACCGCAAAGGAGCTTGCGGTTATCCTCGGCAAACAGACAGGCTGGTCGAAAACCACCGTCTACACCGTTATCAAAAAGCTGCTGGATAAAAAGGCGGTCAGCCGGAGCGAACCGGGGTTCGTCTGCCGCCCTCTTGTAAGCCGTGAAGAGGCTCAGTCCTACGAAACAGGGGAGCTTATCCGCAAAATGTACGGCGGCAGAAGCGACAGACTTGTGGCTTCTCTTTTAGACAGCAACAGGCTCACTCCCGAGGAAATTTGTGAGCTTAAAAAAATGGTGGAGGCGCTGAAATGATGACCCGAATTCTGAACGCCTATGCAGTGCCGTCCCTGCTTATCCTGCTGCTGGCAGTCCTGCGGGCGTGCCTTGGCAGTAAGATACCACGGAAATTTTTCTATATTCTCTGGACAGCCGCCGCCCTGCGGTTTTTAATGCCGTTTACCCTGGGTCTGCCCCTGCTGCCTTATGAAATGCCCGTCGAAATGCCTGTTGGAGCTGCGGCATTTTCACAGACATTTCCGGCAGGTGAAGCGTCACGGGAATGTGCGGTATACGAATCGTCGGGCACATTCGGAGCAAATCATTTTAACGAGAATATTTTCACCCTTATTTACATCATAGGAGCTGCCGCAATAGCTCTGTACTTTTGCATAGGGCATATCAAGACGATAAACCGCTGCAAAATATCCCTGCCATCCGAAGCCGGAACGGACGGGATGAAAATTGCTTTGGATATGCGGCGGAATGTGGATATACGCACCTGTGAAAACGCCGTATCTCCCTTTACCTACGGAATTTTTCACCCCGTAATAATCCTTCCCCGGGGCGTGACGGGTGAAAGACTGCGGCATATTACAGGCCACGAGCTGGTGCATATAAAGCGAATGGACGTTTTGCGAAAGCTGCTGCTTGCAATTGCTCTGTGCATTCACTGGACAAATCCCGCCGTATGGCTGCTGTATGCCCTTGCCGAACGTGATATGGAGATAACCTGCGACGAGGAGGCGGTGAAGCTTTTTGCATTTTCACCGAAATCATACGCCCTTACGATTATTGATATGGAGGAACGTCTGCTGCCCTCTGCCCTGACTGCGTTCGGGAAAAAGCCCGTGCGTGAGCGTATCGAGCGGTTGGCGCAGTTTGGAAAAACTCCCTCCGTAATGGGCGCTGCCGCAGGCTTCGGGGCGGTTATGATCATAGCGGCTTTTTTTACGGCGGTCGAGCATATGCCTCCTCGGGTGGTTTATGTTAATGTCTCCGATACATATGACGCATCTTATGCCGCCGAAGCTTACACCGCTGCCGAAACCTACGCCGCCGAAGAAACCGCAGACGCTCCCCCGACTATTACGTCCGTTAATACCGTTACCCTGCCGGACGGGGTCACTCTCTATGAGATCGAGACCTCCGACCTGTCGGAGGACGGGCTCTGGGAGCTTGAAGCAGCTGCAAATAATGCATTTGACGCAACACTGACCTCTGTATGGAACGGCATTACCTATATCTTTGACTCCGACAATGCCGCTTCCGTTATGGTAGAAGCAGCCCCCGAAACGGTATATTACAGTGACGAGTATATGATAGCCGTAAGTGCGGACAATACTGCGGATAGCATATACACCGGCGGGCTTGCGGGCGAGGTTGCGGGTGACTTCGCAGGCGAGATCGCCATAGCCGTATCGGATGATACCGTAACGGAGGACATAAAATAATATTGCACAGCGGGAGTATATTTGTATGCTCCCGTTTTTTGTACACACAAAAAAAGAGGCAAGAATTTTTTCTTGCCTCAATATTTTTACATAGGAGATCCGAACTGCACAGCGCCGCTTATTCTTCTGCGGCAGCCTCCTCGCCGCCCTCTTCAAGAATCGCACGAATGGACAGGCTTATACGCTTGCTTTCGCTGTCGATCTCGGTAATCTTGACCGTTACCTCGTCGCCAACGCTCAACACGTCCTTAACGCTTGTAACTCTCTTTTCGGAAACCTGGGAAATGTGGATAAGTCCGTCAATCCCGGGGATTATCCTTGCAAATGCGCCGAAAGAGGTAATGGAAACAACAGTAGCCTTTACCACATCGCCCTCGCTGTAGTTCTCACTGAACTTCACCCAGGGGCTGTCCGCCTCTTTCTTGTAGCCCAGGGAAATTCTGTCCTTCTCCCTGTCCAGGTCCTTAACATAAACCTCCAGCACGTCTCCCACGGAAACCGCCTCTGAGGGGTGCTTTATCCTGTCCCAGCTAAGCTCGGAAATGTGAACCATTCCGTCAATGCCGCCCAGGTCAACAAATGCACCGTAGGAGGTAATAGACTTGACCTCGCCCTTGAACACGTCGCCCACCTTGACGTTTTCCCAGAACTTCTGTCTTGCCTCGTCTCTCTGGGCAGAGGCTACCTGCCTGATAGACCCTACAGCCTTGCCTCTTGTTTCGTTTACCTCAATGACCTTGAACTTAACGTTCGTCTTTACCAGATTCTCCAGCTTCTCATCTCTGCGGACGGAAGCCTGGGAAGCGGGAATGAACACTCTTACGCCGTTGTAGCTGACAATAACGCCGCCCTTGACAACGCCTGTTACAGTGCCCTCAAGCACAGTGCCCTCTTCCTTGGCCTTGGCAATAATGTCAAGACCCTTCATAGCGTCAGCCTTGATCTTGGAGAGCTGGACGATTCCCTCCGCATCATTGATCTTTACCACGATAAGGTCAACCTCATCGCCGACTTTAACCACGTCCGAGGGCTTCAGTGAGGGGTCGTGAGTAAGCTCGCTCAGCGCAATATAGCCTGTGTGCTTTGTGCCGACATCTACAATAGCTTCTGTATTATTTACAGCAGTTATGTATCCTTTCACCCTGTTACCGGTATATATTCTTTTGAAGGACGCATCCAGCGCCTCCTCAAAGTTAAAGTCCTCGTCCATATTTTTGTTTTCCAGAATCTCACTCATTTGGGTTTTAACCTCCTTGATTATATATGCCGGGGTGGATGCGCCGGCTGTGATACCAACCTTGATATCACGTTTATGATAAACGCCCTCGGGCATTTTCATACTTTTGAGGCACGCAGCGTTTTCAACTGCAATGCACACAGGGCAGTGCTCCCTGCAGATCTGATAAAGCTTTTTCGTGTTTGAGCTTTTCGCTCCGCCCACGACTATCATAACATCGCTTTTCGCCGCAAGCGCAGCCGCCTCCCGCTGCCTTTTGACCGTGGCAGCGCATATGGTGTTTCGGATCTCTGCCTTGGGGAATTTTTCACAGATATCCCTGCACCGTTCCCACATATTCGTGTTATACGTGGTCTGAAACATTATAACAATGGGATTGCCCTGCCTGCCTTGCCTGTCCGGATTTTCTTCAAGAAAATTTTCAAGCTCACGGTCGTCCGCAAGTATCACCGCAGGAGTTCCCTCGCAGTGTCCCGCTATCCCTATGATCTCGGGGTGGTTCTTATCCCCCATAATAACAGGGGTAACGCCTTTCACAGAAGCCTCCCGGGCTATATCCTGAATGCGCTTCACAAAAGGACACGTCCCGTCGGTATACCGCAGCCCTCTTTTCCGAAGCTGCCTGTAAACCTCCGCTCCCACGCCGTGAGAACGAATCACCACGTGTTCCCCGTCTCTCGCCTCGGCAACGCTGTCAATGACCCGCACGCCCTTTTTTTCAAGGCGTTCCACCACATCGGGATTGTGGATCATCTCGCCCAGTGTTGCTATGGAGTGCTCCGAACGCTTCGTGCATTCCGGGCTATCCGGGCATTCCGGTTTATCCGGGCATTCTCCCTCCAATATATTATACACGAAATTTACCGCTCTGTCAACACCAAAACAGAAACCTGCGGTGTCCGCAACGTTTATTGTGAATTTTTCCATAAATGGCCCACCGCCTATGTATATTTTTACCACAAAATGCTGAATTATTCACCGAAATGTTAAATTTTCTATAATTTTTTCAAAAAACATTTGCTCCTTTTCGCTAAATTTGGGACAAGTAAAATCCCTTGATGTTGACATTTTTCGATAGGACTCTTTTTTGACAATATCCCCAAAACCCTTTATTTAAAAGCGTTTCCGGGCATTTTTAAATTTTGCGGAGCAATTGTCAATTTATATTTTAATTTTTTGTAAAATATTTGGAAATTTTCTGCAACGGTGCCCTTAAAACTATGGATTTTCACATATCCGTTATCACTTTTTTAATATGGCGGCTCAGATGCATACCGAAATATCCTCCGACACAGTGCCCTCGATCGTAAAGCTTTCGGGATATTCCCTGCGGATGGTTTCCTCGACCCTTTCACCGTAATTCGCAGCAGGTATCACAGCTATGGGCTTTACGGCAAAGGTATATTCCGCCCCGGCTTTTTTACCGGATACTTTAAAGGACGTGCCCTTTGTCCTGCCCAGAAGCTTATATTCACCGCCGCTTAGCTTCTGATAAATCTCATAATAGCTTGCCCCGCAGACTTTATCCCAACCGATACGGTTTCCGTCCGCCCGTGCAGTTACGGTTTTTTCGCAGACAAGCTTTGAATCGACCTGCCATTTTTTATTTTTCATATCATAGGAATATGAAAAAGCCCGGCTGTCAACAGCGATATCAAAATCCTCAAACACAATACATTCAGCCGATACCAGCCCTTCCGCCTCAACGGTTTTCACACCGGCGGGAACATAAATTTTTTTCAGATTCACGCAGTCGGCAAGCGCACGGTATCCGATTATTTCCGTACCGTCGGGAATACGGTATTCCGTGCTTTCATTATACCGTGCATAGGACAATAAAATTTTTCCGTCCTTTGAAAAGACCGTCTGCCCGTCGCTTTTGAAATACTTATTTTCCGGGTCAACATCATAGGCTCTGCACACGCTGCTGCCGTAAAATTCCGATACGGGAATGCCGTTTACGGTGTTCGGCACTCTCACCGTGACCTTGGCATAGCTGTAAGCCCCGTCGGAGGTCATTCCCCAACCTTTAAAGTACAGCCTTACGGTTTTGTCGGTTTCCTTGCTGTCGGTTCTCCAGCAGCGAGTGTCATGAAGCTCAATGACCTCAAACAGATTGTAAACAAGGTCATAGCCGTCATCTATGTAATAGCCGGCATATCCCGTTTCGGGGTGGGGGAAATTTTTGCTTGCCTCGTAATAGTAAGGCTCAGGCTCAGCAAAGTACCACTCGTCATCATGCTCCTCCTCCGCCTGCACCGCTGTCGGGAAATAAACCGCCGCCAGACAAACCGCCGCAGTCACAGCGGAAATAAACCTTTTGATCTTCATTATGTAAACCCCCGTTTAAATTTCAGAGTATAAATTCTCGGGAACTTATCACGATATCCTCCGACACAGTGCCCTCGATCGTAAAGCTTTCGGGATATTCACCCTCATCCTTTTCCTTGTCGTAATTCGCCGCAGGTATCACAGCTATGGGCTTTACGGCAAAGGTATATTCCGCCCCCGGTTTAAGTGAACCGAATGTATGAGCCAATGATTTTGTCTTGCCGAGCAACGTATATTCCCCGCTGCTCTGCTTCTGATAAATTTCATAATATGAAGCCCCGTAAACCTCGTCCCATGAAACAACGTTCCCTTGTGCCTTCGGTGAAACGGTCACACCGCTTTTTAGCATTAGATCCGACTGACTTCTGGCTCTGCCGAATGCCCCTCTGTCAATTTTTACATCAAAATCGTAAAAGTTTACAAGGGAAAGACTGTAATTGGCAGAAGCTAAAGCGCTGCTCTTTATTTCGGTCACCGAATCGGGTACTGTTACGGTATGCAAATATGCACAGCCCCATATGGCACCATGGTCTATGATCTCCGTGCCCTCGGGGATAACATATTCACGCCGTCTGTCACACTGCGCATAGGATATAAGCCTTTTCCCGTCCTTGCTGAAAATGACATTATCAACGCATTTTAAATATTTATTTTCACTGTTCACCTTGAATTCCTTAAAATCGCAGCTTCCGTCTATATCCACAACATCAATGCCGTTGATACTGTCGGGAATTTTAATAGTCGCATAGGAATATTTCTGTCCGTTGCCTACCCATTCAATGGTATAGCCGTTTTTCTTGCTGCCTCCCCACCACCAGCTGCGGATATTTGGCATATAAAGCGTGTCCGGCTCTTCATAATAAAGGTCATAGCCTTTATATTCGCCGTCGCCCACCTCCGATTCCGAACCTTGAACATAAAAGTATATGGGTGTATGATCTATAAGCATTTCATTCGTGTCCACATTGATGCTTGCGCTGTAATATTCGCCTTCTTCTTCGTTATAGATATAATAATCATAATATGTATCCGCTGAAGCTGTTGCGGTGCTCGGTGACATAATGAGTACCATTGATATTATCACTGCTTTTCCAAGCTTTTTCATTCTTATAAACCGCCTTTCTGCGAAAGGCACCAACGGGGCTATGAAAAGGTGCTTTCGCTATATTGACAATTAAAACAATTTGTGTTATAATTTAAATACCTCAAAAAACATAAAAATATTAGTGTTCTCCCGGCATTTAAATAAGAATACCACCGGCTTACTTTAAATGTGCAGGTGTCTGGAACACGCCGGCATTCCAATGGTGGTCATAGTGTAAAAAAGCAGTCTGTAAGCAGGCTTGGTTTTTTGTACCCTTTTTTCGATTTTTAGCCCATTTTACTATTTTCAAACTTACCTCCCGCTAATCTTTCGTTCGCACCAAAGTTTCTCTGAAACTTAGGGGATTATCACTAACTTTCAAACTTTTCCACTCCGTTAATCAGACGTTCACACCAAAGGTACGCTGAAACTTAGGGGTTTACCGCTAACTTTCAAACTTTATCCGACTCCTTTGTTTGAATGTGTTTTTTTATGTTATCGAATAACTTTTTCCTTTGCAGGAGTATTTTATAACCTTATCCCTTTACAACAATATCCTCCGACATAGTGCCCTCAACAGTAAAGGCTTCGGGATATCTCCCCTCATCCTTTTCCTTGTCGTAATTCGCCGCAGGTATCACAGCTATGGGCTTTACGGCAAAGGTATATTTCACCCCCGGTTTCAGTGAACCGAATGTATGAGCCGATGATTTTGTCTTACCGAGCAAAGTATATTCCCCGCTGCTCTGCTTCTGATAAACTTCATAATACGAGGCGTTGGGTATACTGTCCCATGCAATAGTGTTCCCCTCGGAACACAGTCCGGGCTGAACATATGCCAGCATGAACCTTGCAATGCGTCCGGAATTATGGGACCCTTAAAAAAGTCTTCATTAAAATATGCATCATAACTTCCGTTAATAAAATATCCCTGATAACCAAACAGCATATCCGTTTCGGCTTTCTCGGCGTATACTGATTGACTGGGTATGCCGATAAGCACCGATATTATAATAAATACTGTAAATGCCTTTTTCATAATCACGCTCCTTTTAACAAAATTTTCTATATAGTAAACAACCTGCGGGAGCAGTATTTTTCATATATTTTCTTAAATTTTTGTGAATTTTTTACAGATATTTCCGATAGGCTTGTGAACTGCAAATCATGCAAATCAATTATCCGCCGGCGTATCGGCGGAGGGCTTTTTTTCCGGACTGTCGGGTGCGGAAATATCGGGCACTGCGGTATCGGACGACGGCTGTTCGGGCTTGCCGTTTTCGGCATTGTCGGAAACCACATTGTCGGAAACGGAATTTTTTCCGGCACTGCCGTTATCGGCGCTGCTGCCGGTAACAGTGTTATCGGCAACATTGCTGCCACAGGCACTGCCCTCCACCAGCTCGGTAATGGCGTTCATGATGATTTTCTTCCCCCGCTTTATATCCTCGGAGGCCTCGGTGAGGGCCAGTTCTTCGGACGTTATCACCTTGCCGACTTTCAGAGTGAGCTTTGTCCTGAACCGCAGCTTCGGCCCCTCAAAAATTATCCCCATGGGCAGCACGTCCGCACCCGACCTTGCCGCAATGAGCGCAACGCCGTTTTTCCCCCTGCGCACCTTGTTTTCCTTTGACCTTGTGCCCTCGGGAAAAATGACCACATTTTTCCCCTCCGCCAGCCTGTCTGCGCACTGGTCTATAACGGACAGGTCTCCCGACCCCCGCTTTACGGGAAACGCCCCCAGCATACGGATAAACGCCGCAAACAGCTTATTACGGAAAAGCTCCTCCTTTGCCATATATGTCACAGGCTTTTTCATAGGCATGGTCAGCAGCACGGGATCGGCATAGCTGCGGTGGTTTGAGGCAATGATGACCCCCTCTTTTTCGGGTACGTTCTCCAGTCCTTCTATGTGGAAATTATAGTAAAGCTTGTATACAAGTATTGTTGAGTATCTTATAAATGCGTTCATAAATCATTATCTCCATTTTAATATTTTTTTGGGTGGCTTTCGGGGGCAGGAATGATCTCCATATGTGCGCAGCCTTGCGCCTTGTTATGCCGATATTTCAAGCGTCATTTCATTGTATGTCCGCTGACGGTCTTTTTCAGTTCCTCTGCCATAACAGCGGCAATTACGGCGGTTTTTTCGGGGGCTGTGCCGATACTTTTAAAAAGCTCACAAATATTATTTTCAAAATCCGCAGGAAGAATGCCGCATTCCGCAAGGCATATGCTTACAAGCTTTTTTTCACCCGGGTGAGTCTTTCTGTTAAGGGCGAAAATTACGTCAAAATAGCTTGCCGTAAACTCCGCCGTCCTGTGGTTCACGCTGTTTATATCGCCACGCAAGGCGGCTTTCTTTATCTGATCGGGGTAACACGGCAGACTGTCACAGAGCAGCCGCATATTCCTTGATATGATATTTTCCGCAAGTTTTTCGGGATAGGGAATATCATACTTTTTCTGAAGGGCGGTATACCGTCCGCTGCGGTCAAAGACAATGCGGCTGTTAAGAAGATTGTGCCACATACAGGTGGTATATCCGTTGCCGGGCGCAAAATCATCGCAGACCCTTGAAATTCCCCCGGCAAAATCGTCAAGATTTCTGTAGATAATGTCCATAGGCATCCCGTCCGTCAGTATCAGATTGTCCTCGTATTCCCAGAAACGGTTGCCTATCTCCATAACGCTGCACATTCCCGAAAAGGCTTCCCTGCGCACTTCCTCGGGAATATCCCCCGTTACGTACAGGTAAACGTCATAGTCGGAATTGCCGTCCGCCCTGCCCGCAGCCCGTGAGCCGCCCAGCGCACAGGCTTCGATCTCGTTCATATTTTCCAGAGCCTTGAAAATCTTTTCCGCAAACCCGTTCACAAGCTCATTCATAAAAATCTCCTCCTGTAAATTTGCATAAAGCAAGCTTATTTTAATTCCTCGGCAGCCTTTTTCAGGTCGGCGGCAAACAGTTCCTGCTGCTTTTTCAAAAAGCTTTTGACAAAAGGCTTCATAATGAATTTTTTTACGGTCACATCCTCGGTAAATTCAATCTGCGTAGCTTTATAAGCTCCGGAATCCATGGGTACTTCGGTGAAAATGCCTACCCAGTGCCCTGTAAGATTTGTATTTTCCATATCAAGCTCCCACCGCCTGCACTCCTCGGAAAAAGTCACCGTAAAGTGGGTAACATAGCCGTCCGCAGTATATTCGTCAAACTTTTCGGGACTGATAATTTCGGTTTTTTCAAGATCGCTTCGCCAATCGTAATTTTCGGGACATGTTACCAGCTTCCACACCTTTTCGATATTCGCACATACAATTGTTTTCATAGTCGATACTGCCATTTCCGAAACCTCTCAATTCTATTGTAAATTTTGTGATTTTTATTATACCTTATTTTCGGAAAATTGTCAAGCAAACCCCAAAGCAGGAAATGTTAATAAAAAATCCATAATCTACCCGACAAAAATTTACAAAAATTATCCTGTTAAAAAATATTTTTGTTGACAAGGGGGTCAAAATTTGGTATAATGCTATTGTTGTGAAAAATATAGGCCGCTGTTATTACGGCGCTTGATTATGGCGATCGTTTAAGATTGCCGCACTTCTGAAAGGAATGATATATATGTCGGCAAATATAGTTATAGGCACTCAGTGGGGGGACGAGGGCAAGGGAAAGGTCATTGACATTCTTGCTTCCCGTGCGGATGTGGTAGTGCGTGCCCAGGGGGGCAACAATGCAGGGCATACGGTGGCAAGCGGCGGCGAGACCTACAAGCTGCACCTTATCCCTTCGGGCATTCTTTACAAGGACACTCTTTGCCTTATAGGCGCAGGGGTTGTGCTTGACCCCAAGGATCTGCTGGGGGAGATAGACAGCCTTTCCGAGCGTGGTATCTCCTTTGACAACCTGAAGATCGACCCCAGAGCGCATATCATTATGCCCTGGCACATTGCCCTGGACGGACTTTCGGAAAAGTTCAGGGGCAATAAGGACATAGGCACTACCCACAGGGGCATAGGGCCTACCTATATGGACAAATACGAGCGCAGCGGTCTGCGGTTCTACGACCTTGTGAACCCGGAAATTTTCCGTGAAAAGGCAATGAGCGCAGGGAAGCTGAAGAACGCTATAATCACCAAGGTTTTCGAGGGCGAGGCGATCGACCTTGACAGCGTTATCGAGGAATATATCGGCTGCGGGCAGCGGCTGAAAAAATATATGGACGACGTTTCCGTGCTGACCTATGAGGCGGCAAAGGCAGGGAAAACCATACTTTTCGAGGGTGCGCAGGCAACGCTGCTGGATATTGATTTCGGTACGTATCCTTATGTTACAAGCTCTCACCCGTTGTCCGCAGGAGTGTGCACAGGGTCGGGGGTAGGACCTACGGTCATTGACAGTATTTACGGCGTGGCAAAGGCGTATACCACAAGAGTGGGCAAAGGGCCTTTCCCCACCGAGCTTTCCGATGAAACGGGGGACTATATCCGAAACAAGGGCGGCGAGTTCGGCACTATCACGGGCAGACCCAGAAGAACAGGCTGGTTTGACGCTGTTATCGTCCGCCATGCGGTAAGGGTGAACGGGCTTTCGAGCCTTGTTATCAACAAGCTGGACACACTGGCAGGGCTGCCGAAGCTTAAAGTCTGCACTGCCTATAAAAAGCCCGACGGCAGCATGATAAAGGATTTCCCGCCCACGCTGGAGGGACTGGAGGGCTGCGAGCCTGTGTATGAGGAATTCGAGGGCTTTAACGAGGACCTGTCGGGCTGCCGCAGCTTTGAGGAGCTGCCAGAGGTTTGCAGGAAATACATTGCACGTCTGGAGGAGCTTTGCGAGTGCCCTGTGAGCATGGTGGGCGTGGGTCCTGACAGAGAGCAGGTCATTGAAAGGGCAAAATAACAAAGTTACAGGGAGATTTTGCACTGTTTGTGAATATTTTATTCCGCCGCTTCTTTGGGTTAATTCCCGTAAGAGGCGGCGGTTTTTTTGTATTGTGCGGAGCAGTGTTTTAACTGATTCTTAACAAAAAGTTTACATAATATCTGTCAACTATATTTGTTTTTAAGGTAAAATAATAGTTGACGTATTTATAAAAATATGTCAAAAAAATAAGAAAACAGGAGATGTGTTATGAAAAAAAACAAAGCAATTACGGCAGCAACGGCACTTGCGCTGACAATGCTGCTGTCATTATCGGCGTGCAGCTCAAATGAGGGCGGCAGCAGGGCAGAGGGGGACTCTGTCGGGGTCAACGCCGAAGCTGACGGGAACGAGCCCCCTGCGGAGGAGGCTGCCGACGGCGGTGAGGACGGGACTGCGGCAGAGGATTTTGAGTATAGTTATTATGACGATATTAAAGGCATAGGTATCTACAGATACAACGGAGAAGCAGAGACTGTCCGTGTACCGGCTAAGATCGATGGAAAGCCTGTTGTGTCAGTATCATTCATGGTTAACGAAACGGTAACAGATATAGAGCTTCCCGACACTGTTACGGAGATAGGCATTAAAGCCTTTCTGCACTGTTCCAAGCTTAAAAGCATTAACATTCCCGACGGTGTTGTCAGGATCGGTCAAGAGGCTTTTTCGGACTGCCATAGCCTTGAAAATATAGAGATACCGAACAGTGTTAATGTAATTGAGGGCAGTGTATTTGCTCGCTGCAAAAATCTTAAAAACGTTACATTGCCAAATGCCGTTAAAGAAATCGGTGGTGGTGCGTTTTGGAACTGTGAAAGTCTTGAAAGCATATCAATACCCGACAGTGTTGAATATATAGGCAATATGGCATTTTCCGGCTGCACAGGTCTGAAAAGTCTGACGCTTCCCGATAATGTTTGTTTGACAAAGGGGTATGAAGTGGAAGAAAATGCTTGCTTTGAGGGCTGCAGCGATCTTACGGTTACTTATAGAGGCAAAGAATACAGCTCCGAAAACAACTTTGAAGAGTTATATAATGTACTGCCTCTGAAAATTCTCAGTCTCAGTGAGTAACTTTCCAAATTGCTTCCGAATATAAAAACTACAGCAAAAAATCCGCAGTGCAATTTTAACAGTGCATTGCGGATTTTTTTGTATAATCCGACAAAAATTTCCAAAAGCTGTTGCAATCTTTGGAAATATGTGTTATAATGTACTGTGTATAACTATCGGCGGACGGCTGATTGCAGACCGATAGGTGTGGAACAAACAATTGAATAAGAAAGGGACGGCGATTAATGTGAGAAAGAAAAAAGCATTATCCGTCATTACGGCGCTTTTGCTTGCAATGCAGGCCGGCGTTACGGTTTTTGCGGATAACGAGGGCGAATGGTGGCTTTCGGGTTCTGACGGGAGCGGCAACAGCAGCTTTGCAGAGCAGGGCGGCTATGATACGGACTTTTCGGAGGACGGTTATTCGGGTGATGAATTTTTTGAGGGCGGATCATACGGTGACAGGTATACTGACAGCGGAAATTCCGACTCGGAGTATGACAGCACAGCGGTCGGCGATACGGGCGTTTCCGATTCGGGCTACTACAGCACGGGCACCGGGCAGGTAAATGTCAGCGTGACATCTGCGCTGGCAATGAAAAGCAATGTGGAATTTACTGCGGCGCTTACGGGAAGCGACGGGCAGACTATGACCCGAAGCCTTGTTCTGGGAGCGGACGGCGGCAGTGAAGAGGTATATTTTAACGGGCTGCCCGGGGGCAGCTATGGCCTGAAGGTTTCCGCAAAGGGCTTTGCGGATTATGTTCAGAATATAAATGTGGGCAGTCAGGCGGCCTCGGTAAGGCTTATGACAGGCTTTGCCCGGGGTATTGACTATTCAAGGGGCGCTCACCCGGGGATACTGCTTATAGGCGATGTGAACTATGACGGCGTTATTGACGACAGGGACAGGCAGCAGCTTACCGACGCTGTTGACAGCAGGACGGGCAGCGGCGTGGGCGACCTTAACGGCGACGGCAGCATTGACCTTGTGGATCTCGATTATCTCGCAAAGGGGTACAATGTTACCGAAAATACTCAGGCGACTTTTGAAACGATAATACCCTCCTCCGTTATTTCCGCTTCCGTGGGCGGCGGTACTTATGTTGCGGGAGGCACGCTGGAAAGCCTTTTTGTAAGATCGGGCGGAGTGCAGCTGGCAACGGCGGACGGTGGGAATATTTCCTATGAAAATCCTGTCATATTGCAGTTTGACGTTACGGACAGGGGAACCGCTTCCTATGCGGACGGGATCGTTATTGCCTTTTCGGAGGATAACCCTGTTACAAGGGCGGAGGTCTATGTTGACTACATTGACGAATACGGCGGAGAATACACTCAGCTGGCGCTCATAGAAAACGGAGTTCATCATCTTCTTGACGACGGGAGAGTTACGGTTGAGAAGACAGGCGATGGGAATATTGTTATAAATCTGGGCGATCAGATAGCTGTAAAAAGGGTGACCTTTAAAATTTCGGGGCTGACGAAGGAAAGCCCCATTGCAGAAATTTCCCATGTGGAGTTTGTGAACGGCATGGAGAACAAGATATCCGAGGCGGCTTCGGATATCCCCAAGGGATTTGCCGCAGAGGCGGGGAGCAAGTCCTTTACGCTGAGCTGGAAGCCCTGCGTAAACGTTACGGGGTATGAGGTCATGATAAGCGCCGGCGGCGTCAGCGAGACAAAAAGGGTCAAGGGCTGCACGCTGAGCGTAACCACATTCAGGAATAAAGAGCTTACAAACGGCGTGGAATACACGGTGGCGGTGCAGTCGGTGAACGGGTCATGGCAGAGCGGATACTGCAGTCCCCTGACCGTTGTGCCCAAGGCTTCAAAAAAGCCCGACAGACCAGACGGGCTGTCCGTTTCGGGGTCGTACAGAAGCATAAAGGCAAGCTGGAAAAAGGCTAAGGATGCGGATTGGTATAACCTGTATTATAGGCTGCGTTCGGAAAGCGATTATCATAAGGTATGGAATATTACGGCAACATCCTACACGATCTCCGATCTTGAGGATAAGTCGGAATATGTTGTATATGTTACTGCGGAAAATGAGCACGGCGAGAGCGGTCCTTCACTTATGGGTACGGCGGCCACTACGGATGTGGACGCTCCCTCTATGCCCCGGTACAATCTTATCAACACAGGCGAGGCGGGCGAAAGAGGACAGCATATTATTTCCGCTTCCCAGAACCACGGCAGCATGGAAGGCAGCAATGAGGACAGCAGCAGGACGGCATGGGGAACTGTTGACCACGACCCGAACTCCTATTATGTGCGGAACTCCTGGGATGACGGCGGTTACAACGGCATAGGCAACAACGGCCTTTTCTATGAATTTGACGAGGAATACACCATTCAGTCCTTTGCCCTTCATGAGGCTGTGCCTGCAAGTCCCAATCTTTTCTACACAAAGGTGAATTACTGGGACGGGAACGGCAATAAGACGTCGCTTAGCTATAACCAGGTGTCTACCGCAAAAAAGGCCGACAGCAAGGGGCGGACATATTATCTTATAAAGCTGCCCCAAAAGGCGCAGATAAAGAAAATACAGATAGGTCTTGCAAGGTATCTTGCCAGCGGGAAGATAAATGTTTCCGAGGTTTATTTCTATCGCTACGACACTATTGCGGACGAGATAGCAGACCTTTACGAGGACGATCTGCACCTGGTGCTCAAAGCCCATGTAACGCAGGCGGTTATTGACTCGCTCAGGGCACGCCTTAATACTCCCGATGAGGTAAGCGGCGAGTATAATCCCGACAAGGAGCTGCTGGAGGCAGAGCTTAAAAATGCAGAGGATATTCTAAGTTGCAAGGGGCTGGGAGCGCCTGTATACATACACAATGAAATAAGCACCTCCGACGTTAACAGGGGCTTTTCCGGGCTTAACGCATGGCAGCCTGTGGGCGTGACCGCTGCTGCGGGGGACACTGTGACGGTTTATGTGGGGCACAACAGCAAAAAGACGGGGGCTTCCACGAATTTACAGCTGGTTGCCACGCAGTATCACTCCGAGTCAAGCGCTATGGCAAAGGTGGTAACTACCCTTAAAGTCGGCTCAAACATTATCACCATACCGAAGATATGGTCAATTGACGCTGAATCGGGGGGTGCGCTGTATGTTCAGTACACGGGAAGCAATGCGAATGACCGTTATGCGGTGCGTGTAAGCGGCGGAATTAAGGTGCCGGTACTGGACCTTTACGGGGTCACGGACGAGAGCGATAAACTGAGCCGTGCGCAGACTTATATGGAAGAGCTGGGGACTTACACGGCGCAGATGTCGGAGCTTCACAGGCAGTACCATGCCCAGTCCTCGAACGGAAATGTGAATAAATACGACTACAGTTCCCAAAACTGCATTGCGGGGGCTTCGGACATTCTTCTGGACAATATGCTTTTGTCCCTGCCCGCAGAGCGGATTTATGCGGGGGCAGGCCCCGGAAGCACGGCTGACAAGGCGGCGCAGACAGTAAGAGCCGCAGAGGCTATGGAGAATATGCTGCACCTTTTCTATCAGCACAAGGGGCTGAACCGTAATGCGGAAAAGGAAGTTGACAGGTATTCCGAACGTCACCTTAATATCCGCTATCAGAGAATGTTCAGCGGCGCATTTATGTATGCGGCGGGAAACCATATAGGCATTGAGTGGGGTTCGGCAAGCGGTCTGCTGTCGAGCGGAGGCGTTGTTTCCGACAGCGACGGAAGATATGTGAGCGGCAGCTATTTCGGCTGGGGCATTGCCCATGAGATAGGCCACTGCATAAATCAGGGGTCATATGCTGTAGCGGAGATAACCAACAACTATTATGCCCAGCTTGCCCAGGCCAAGGACACAAATGCGGGCATGAGATTCAAATACAATAACATTTACAGCAAGGTGACCTCGGGCTCTACAGGTTCGTCCTCTAACCTTGCGACACAGCTGGGGCTGTACTGGCAGCTGCATCTGGCTTATGACAATAACTACAACTACAAGACCTTTGAAAACCGCAGCGAACAGCTTGGCAATCTGTTCTATGCAAGGGTGGACAGCTATTCACGCACTCCGTCCCTTGCGCCTGCGCCGGGAGGCATTGCGCTTAGTCTCGGGGGCGGCACGGATCAGAACCTTATGCGGCTTGCCTGCGCAGCGGCGGAAAAGGATATCCTTGAATTTTTCGAGCGCTGGGGAAAAATTCCCGACAGCACCACGATACAGTATGCAAGTCAGTTTGAAAAGGAAAAGAGAGCTATCTGCTATGCAAACGACGACGCCAGGATTTTCCGCATGGAAAATCCCTACGGCGGTTATCTGGGCACAAACGGCGGCGTTCGTGCGGTAGGCGAGGGAACTTCGGCAAGCGCCGCTTGGAATAATCCTTCTCAGGTGAACTTTACGCTTATGACCGAGAATATCCCCGAAAACGAGGTGCTGGGGTATGAGATAGTCCGCTGCACAACATCGGGCGGAAAGGTCAGCAAAGAGGTCGTGGGCTTTACTGTCGGCAATACCTTTACCGACTATGCGGCAGGGCTTAACAACAGGGTCGTTACTTATGAGGTGACGGTGGTTGACAAGTATCTTTACCGCTCCGAGCCAAAGACTCTTGAGCCTATAAAGATACAGGATGACGGCAGCCTTGACAAGACCTGGTGGACAATAAGCAGCAAAAATATAACTCCCGACTATGCACCGAGTGTGGGTGTGGGAGACGACGATATGCCCTGCGCACCTGCTGCGGAGGATACAGCACTTCTGGCGATCGACGGAAACAGCGGCACGGAATACACGGGCACAGCCGCATCGGGCGCAGAAATAACCGTTGACTTCAACAGGACGGAAACAATTTCGGGCTTTAAGTACACCGCAGGCAGCGGCGGGGCTGTGAATAATTACAGCCTGTTCGTAAGGGTGGAAAACGGCATATGGCACGAGGCTGCAAGCGGAGTTTTGGGCGGCAGCAGAACGGTTTACTTTGAAAATGCCGACAGGAGATATGTAAGCACCTACGAGGCGGACGCTGTGAAGCTGCTCATATACGACGGAGCGGGACAGCATATTTCGATAGCAGAGCTTGACATTCTGGGCGTGACGGGGGACAATATCGAGCTCAGAAGCGCTGCGGACGGCACGGCGGCGATAGGCATACTTGCCGCAGATTACAGGTACGGCAGCGGCGCAGGCGACGTTATCCCGAGAGGGTCGATGGTGTTTACGGGTGCATATAAGGGCAATCCCTCTTACAATGTGGTAATGCTCTTCGATCAGGACGGCAATGTTGTAGGCGGTATGGACAGCGAGGGTTACCTGCGGGCAAATCAGATAATCCTGGCGGACGACCCCGGCAGCGGACTTATTGAGGAAGTTTCCGAGGGCACGTGGATATACTGGATAGAGCCGCCTTTCGGGTCTGCTGCGGGAATATCCCGTGTACGTGCGGAGCTTTACCGTGTGAACAACGCTCTTACAAACGAGGGCGAAAGATTGGTAAGCGATACAATGTTCGTTTACTTCCCCGAGTCGCTTCCCGAAATAACTTTCGAGAGCAATTATGATTTCGGTGACAATAATACCGAGGAGGAAACAACCGTGACGGAAATGACCGAGGAGACAGTTGTTACTGAGGTGACTGCCGCTGTCGAGGAGACTGTTGTTACCGAGGCAACTGCCGTTACCGAGGCAGCAGCCGTTACCGAGGAAACGGGCTATACGGTGGAAACGGACGGAATGCAGAATTTTGATGAAGCGGAGGTGCAGTAAATATGAGTTTGTTTTTCGGTAATATAACTGCGGGGAAAATAAAGAAAATATCGGCTTCCATAGCGCTGGCGCTTTGCTGCATTGCCGCAGGGGCGACTGCTGTTTCGGCTGCCTCCGAAAACGGGATAGAGCTTAAAGCAAGCGGAAGCGAGGCAGGACTGGAGCTTTGCTTCCCCCGGGGGGCTGCCGAGGAGATATGCTCGGTTCAGATATCGGTGAGCGTAAGGTCGGAGAGCGAAAATGTATATGTGGAATTTATCCCCGACGGCGGTCTTGCTTCAAAGATCAACGAGAGCAGATATCAGAGTGACACGGGTGTGCTGAACATTTATCTGGCGGGAACAAGTCCTTTGTTTTCCGATTCGGGGCTTCTTAATGTGGGCAGGGTCAGAATAAGCTCCGACGACAGCTCCGCTTCGGCTGTGGTGGGAGTTGTTGAGGATTCGTTCAGATTTGTAAGAGGCGGCGAGCTCATCTCTCCCGAGGGGGAGATGAGTTACCCCTCGCCTGTGAATCTGTCGGCGTCTGAGCAGTCGGCGGCAACTCAGCCGGAGACAAATTCAACGGGGGCGGACTTGTCAGGAACTGACTTGTCGGGAAATGACTTGCCGGGAACCGGTCTGCCGGTATCTGCGGAACAGCAGGCGGGAGATACGCCCGGTAACAATGCGGACAGCTACCGTCCTTCGGGAAATGTTTTCCCGGTATATGTGGCGGCAGGCGGCGAGCTGTGGCCTGCTGTTTCGGTCGGCGGCGGGCAGGGCGTGCAGAGTGTGCAGGGTGCGCAAAGTCCGCAGGGTCTGCAAAATAATGGCAATGCCGACACAGGTGCGGCGTGGGATCTTAACGGGTTTAATACCGGGGAGCAGGAGGCTGCGGGTGAAAATCTGAATCCTGCCGACACATCCGCTCTTCGGGATGTACTGACAAGGGCGGACAGCTACGATCAGAGGGATTATTCCGACAACAGCTACGGCGATCTTAATGAGGCTGTGAACAATGCAAACGAGCTGCTTGCCGATCCGAATGCCACTCAGGACGAGATAGACGACGCTATGCTTGATGTTGAAAACGCCATAGGTATGCTGTCGCTGCGGGACGACATTCCCTCGGGCGCAGAGGGCTACGGCGCACACAATGACGACGGCTTTGAGGGTGGTTATTACAATTCCGCTTACGGAGGGATGCCCGGCGAAAACGGTGAGCTTCTGCCTTTCGGACAGGGCGGGAATTACGCTCCGGGGGCTGACAATGCACAGGGGGGCGGCAATGACGGACAGGGCGAAAACGCCGCCGGTCCGGGCAGTCTGCTGATATCGGATCACGAGCGGCTTCCCGAAGGCGGGAGCGGCGTTATTGCGGCGGTGTTTGCTGCGGTCATTGGGGCTGCCGCTGCTGCGGTGATCGTTATCAGGCGTCCCAAAAAGGAAAAGGGTACGGACAGTTCTGAAAATTGATATAAACGGAAAAAGCAACTCGGAAGAGCTGCTTTTTTCTTTAGTTTCAAAAAAGCCCCGAGCGGTAATGCTCAAGGCTTTTAAGTCATATTTTCTTTTCGGCATTTCTGCCTATTCGGGATTTGGATTCTATGTAACCATAGTATAAGCTCTACCTTGCCGCCGCCCGACCGACCTCAAGGTTTCATCACTTAACACTCCGCTACGACTGTTAAGTTTCGTCGGGGTGTCCGGCAGCTCCTGCCGCCTGCTCAGCGGATTTCTCCGCTGCTGATTATATTATATACTTTTTGGGGGGATTTGTCAATAGTTTTTGGGAAAAAATTTTTTGTGCACTGCGGTAAACAAAAAGCCTTGCGGAAACCGCAAGGCAATCAGTCATATTTTTGTTCGGCTAAACACCTATTCGAGTCAAGGCTGATATGCAACCTTAAAGTTGGCTCCGTTACGTATCCACTCGAATAAACACGCACTTCATCACCAAACACTCCGCTACGACTGTTAAGTTTCGTCGGGGTGTCGGGCAGCTCCTGCCGCCTGCTCAACGGATTTCTCCGCTGCTGATTATATTATATACTTTTTGGAGGGATTTGTCAATAGCTTTTTGAGAAAAAATTTTGTGCACCGGGGGTATACAAAAAAGCCCTGCAAAAGCAAGGCGTTTTAGTCATATTTCTTTTTTCAGCATTAAGCCTAAGTAGGAATCCGGTGCATATGAAACCTCTGCATAAGCTCCACCCTACATCTACCTACCCAAACATAAGGCTTCATCACTTAAACACTCCGCTACGACTGTTAAGTTTCGTCGGGGTGTCCGGCAGCTCTTGCCGCCTGCTCAGCGGATTTCTCCGCTGCTGATTATATTATATACTGTTTTGGGGGATTTGTCAATAGTTTTTGGGAAAAAATTTTGTGCAGTAAAAGAATTTACGGAAATTGATTTGAATTTCAAGGCGTTTCAAGGCTCGCTTATCTTTTTTCATTCCGCATTAATAAAAAAGACACTTTTAGCTGTTGAAGAATTTTTAAAGATATGCTATAATAAACTTATATGCACGGTCTTTGAACCGGACGGCGGTTTGTGTTCTGCGGTCTGCGCAGGATAACGACCCCGGAATTTTCGGGCCGGCTTTTATTCGGGGAAGTGATCACAGTGGCGGATATAAATGACGGCAAGCAGAGGCTGATACAAAAATTCGGCCTTGTGCATGAGGAAAACGGGTGGTATTCGGAAAAGGAAAATTCCCACAAGCACCTGATATTCAAGGACGCTTTTTTTGAACGGGCGGATATTATCGGGCTGCTGTTCCGGATAAACAAGCTGTGCATGGCTAAGGTGAAGTATTTTCGGGCGAATATCGAAAAATACGAGCCTTTGAGATACGATCACAAAAGGGGTTTTATTGCTGTGCCCCTATGGGACGCCGATTTTCTGAGGCATAGGTTTTCGGGGTATATCCTTGATTTCCGGTATTTGCAGACTATTACCGTGTATGAGGATTTTGTCGGGTTATGCAGGGAATTGGAGGCTTTTGAAGATCACGAGGAGGATGGGTGATCCGATAATATTATTATTTCGGAAAAAAGAAAGGTGATAAGATGAAAGCGGAAAGCATTATTTTTGACCTGGACGGCACGCTGTGGGACAGCTCGGAAAACGTTGCCAGTTCATGGAACAGCACTATTGAGGCAAGCAGGCTGCCCGGAGTGACGGGCGTCAGTTTAAGCGGGGCGGATATAAGGGGAGTTATGGGGCTGACTATGGATGTGATCGCAGCGAAGTTTTTCCCGAAGCTGTCCCCCGAGGCGCAGATCGAACTTATGGTAAAATGCTCGGAGAATGAGAACGATTTTCTGGCGGGCTGCGGCGGCAGGCTTTACGAGGGGGAGGAGGAGACCCTGAAAGAGCTTGCAAAGTCCCACAGGCTTTTTATTGTAAGCAACTGTCAGCAGGGATATATCGAGACTTATCTTGAATATTCGGGATTTGAGCATTATTTCACAGACTATCTTTGCTGGGGGGACACGGGGCTGACAAAGGGGGAGACCATAGCGGAGCTTATGAAGCGGCGGGGCATTACAAGTGCGGCGTATGTGGGGGACACGGTTTCGGATATGCAGGCGGCAAGGGCTGCGGGCATTCCTTTTGTTCATGCTCTTTACGGCTTCGGGCATATTGATGAGGATGTTGTAAGGGCGGAGAGCATAGGGGATCTGACAGGCATTTTTAATGAATAAACCGGTTCGCTGTGATCCGGTAAACGGCGGCATAAATTCCGGCGAGGGGTTTTGCGGAATGAGAGCGGGCATTATCCTGCTTCTTGTTTCCTGCCTCTTGCCTATGATAGCGGGAGATGAAGTATTATGAATATATCCGAAAGACGGGATAAGATCAATTACTATCTGGACATTGCGGACACGGTGCTGGAGAGAAGCACTTGTCTGCGGAGAAAGTTCGGGGCGATAATCGTTAAGAATGACGAGATAGTTTCCACGGGGTATGTGGGTGCGCCAAGAGGACGGAAAAACTGCACCGATCTGGGTGTGTGCACCCGTGAGAGGCTGGGCATTCCAAAGGGGCAGCGGTATGAGCTGTGCAGGAGCGTTCATGCGGAGGCTAATGCGATCATTTCCGTATCACGGAACAAGGCTATCGGTTCGACCCTTTATCTTGCCTGCCGTGACGGCAAGACGGGAGAAGTTGACGGCAATGTTGAGCCTTGCGCTATGTGCAAGCGGCTTATTATCAATGCGGGGATTACCACGGTGATAATACGCAGCGACACGGACAGCTACAGGACGGTGAATGTGCAAAGCTGGATAGAGGACGACGACTCGCTGGAGGGGTCTGAGGGGTATTGACCGGAGGCAGGAGTATCGGAGGCAGGAGGCAGGAAGTGAATGCTCTCTTGAAAATGCGGCGGGGGAGTAAAGCGGCAAGCCGATGAAATGCAATTTTGATAACATGGCGGTATTATAATAAATTTAACGGTGGAACAGGAGGGTTTTATGGATAGAGGGATAATTAACGAGGCTGTAGAATTTGTGAGAAATACTTTTAAGGATGAATACAGCGGGCATGACTGTTTCCATACTTTGAGAGTATACAGAATGGCGGAGAGGATTGCGGAACGGGAGAATGCCGATCTGATGACCGTTCGGCTGGCTGCGCTGCTGCATGATGTGGACGATATAAAGCTGTCGCCGGGCACATATGAAAACAAGGACAGGGCGGTGGGATTTCTGAGAGGGTATGGCATATCGGAAGAGATGATAAAAAAAATATGCGATATTATCGGCGAGGTATCTTTCAGGGGGACGGATTCGGTTACGCCCGTAACGCTCGAGGGCAAGTGCGTGCAGGACGCCGACAGGCTGGACGCTTTAGGGGCTGTGGGTATTGCCAGGACTTTTGCATACGGCGGCAGTCATGGACGGGTAATTCATGACCCCGGGGTCAAACCTGCCGCAGATATGAATGCTGAGGAATACCAAGGTCATATTTCCACGTCAGTCAACCATTTTTATGAAAAGCTGTTTCTGCTTAGGGACATGATGAATACGGACACGGCAAAAAAGATCGCAGGGCAAAGAGAGGATTTTATGAAAAATTTCATTTCGGAATTTCTGGACGAATGGGACGGGGTACGGTAAGCGAATGGAGGGTGAAGTCTGAAAGCTGCGGGGAATCCGTATTTTGAGTGTACAAAATAAAGTAAAGGAGCTTAGTAAAGATGGCGGTTCGGTTTATTTTGGCAGATGAGAATGGGGCAAGGACAATAGCGGAGCTTCGTCACGAGATATGGAATACGACCTATCGGGGAATATATTCCGATGAAAGAATCGACGGCTATGACTTTGAAGAACACAGGCAGCGTGATCTGAAGCGTATCGGGGACAGTTCCTGTCATGTATATCTGATCGCCGACGGTGATGATACGATCGGTTATTTTAATTTTATGACCATGGAGAATGTTTATATCCAATCGCTTTATATCAAGCAAGAGTATCAGCGCAGGGGGATAGGCAAGCGGGTGTTTGAGCTGATAAGAGAGTTTTGCGGGACACATGGGTTTGACAGGTTTACCTGCAACTGCAATTCCCACAATTTTCCGGCACAGGATTTTTACCGTTCTATGGGCGGTGTTGTGATAAAGCGGGATGAGGGACATAATGACAAGTATGACGATCAGATCACGTTTGAATTTTGCGTATGAGGAAATGAGTTTATTATCCGGGAAAAGAGGGGCAATGGAAATATTAAAATTATATTAAATTTTGCACAATGCTATTGACTTTTCGGGGAAAATGTGGTATAATATTATTACGGAAAAAAATAATGAGGGTACAAGGGCACAAGTGCACAAGTGCAGGTACAGGATATGCCGATCTCTTGCGTTCTGCCTCTTGCCTCAGACAGAAGGAGCGTGCGGCGGTGTGGGCAAATAAAAGCAGGGCATGGAAAATTAACTTCTTGCCGCTTGCTTCTTGCCTCTTGCCTCTGATAGAATGAATCAAATGATTGAAACAGCGCAGGATGTGGAGCCTGTAAAAGTTATACTGGTGACGGCGGACACTGGGGAGTTTGACGCCGAGGTTTCGGTTAAAGAGCTGGAGGAGCTGGCGAGGACGGCGGGGGCTGTGACGGTGGGGGTCGTTATTCAGAAACGGCCTGCGCCCGATCCGGCGACGTTTATCGGCTCGGGGCGTTTGCGGGAGCTGGTTTCGGAGATAGAAGCCACGGGGGCGGAGCTGCTTATTTTCGACTGCGAGCTTACTGCCAATCAGACAAGGAATATTGAGGAGATAACCGATGTGCGGGTCATTGACAGGACCACGCTGATACTGGATATTTTTGCGGCAAGGGCGGTTTCCAAGGAGGGGCGCATTCAGGTGGAGCTGGCGCAGCAGAAGTACAGGCTGGCGCATCTGGCGGGCAAGGGCGTTGCTCTGTCGAGGCTGGGGGGCGGTATTGGCACGAGGGGTCCGGGCGAGTCAAAGCTGGAGACAGACAGGCGGCATATAAGGACACGCATTGAAAATCTGGAAAAGTCGCTTGCGGAAATTCGGAGCAGGCGTGAGCTTATCCGCAGCAGGAGGAAAAAGGACGGGGTTCTGACGGCGGCGGTGGTGGGGTACACAAATGCCGGAAAATCCACGCTGCTGAATGCTCTGACGGACGCAGGGGTATTGGCGGAGGACAAGCTTTTTGCTACGCTGGACACCACTTCGAGGGCGGTGCTTTTGCCTGACGGGAGAAGCGTGCTGCTGACGGACACGGTGGGGCTTATAAGGCGTTTGCCTCACAATCTGGTGGAGGCGTTCAAGAGCACGCTGGAAGAGGCTGCAAATGCGGACATTATCATTAATGTTATTGATGTGAGCGATGAGAA
>CAZGAZ010000005.1:0-75751 GCA_964523835.1 uncultured Ruminococcus sp. | reverse complement strand
AAAAAGTTTACCTGATCTATTTACAACAGCTGTCCGATATGATATACTATATTATATGGATAGCTGTTTCCTTATTATCCTATCGGGAGGAATTATAATGGAAACAGAAAATACGCAGTACAGTGCGGCTATATACTGCCGTCTTTCGGAGGAGGACAGGTTCAAAGCCAATGAAAATGACGACAGCAACAGCATTGTCAATCAAAAGGAGCTTCTGACACGGTATTGCCTTGACAGGGGCTGGACGGTATACGACATATACAGCGATGACGATTTTACGGGAAGCGACAGGAACAGACCCGAGTTCAACCGTATGCTCAGAGACGCCGAAAGCAAAAAGTTCAATGTTATTCTCTGCAAGACCCAGAGCCGTTTTACAAGAGAGATAGAGCTTGTTGAGAAGTATATCAACTATCTGCTTCCCATATGGGGAGTGCGCTTTGTATCTGTGGTGGACAACGCCGATACTTCTGTTAAAGGCAACAAAAAAGCACGTCAGATAAACGGTCTTATCAACGAATGGTATCTTGAGGATATGTCCGAAAATATCAAGGCTGTGCTTACAAACCGCCGCAAAAGCGGTTACTTTATCGGAGCGTTTGCCCCTTACGGATACAAGAAAGACCCGCAGCTTAAAGGTCATCTCATAATTGATGATGAAGCGGCTCAGGTTGTACGGCTTATATACAGCCTTTACATATCGGGCATGGGCAGGACTGCCGTTGCAAGAGAACTCAATGCGCGGCATATTCCTACGCCCACCGATTACAAGCTTGCTCATGGTGAACGGTACAAAAATAATTATACCGCTACTCACGACCACCTATGGCGGTACTTTATGATCGGGAATATCCTCACAAGCGAGACCTACATAGGCAACCTTGTTCAGAACAAGGCTCACAGCATTTCCTACAAAACCAAGATTGTGAAGCCAACGGAAAAGTCTGAATGGATAAGAGTGGAAAATACCCACGAGCCTATAATCGACAGACAGACTTGGGACATGGCTCAGCAGATACTTGCTTCCAAGGTCAAGCCAACCTTTGAAAGCCACGGTACAAGCATTTTCAGCAAGAAAGTGTTCTGCTCGGAATGCGGACGCGCCGTGCGAATGTCAAAAGGCGGACCTGCAAACAAGCACAGGAGATATCTGCGGTGTTCGACAAAATATTACGCTCCGGAGGAATGTGTGGGTGTAAACATAAGCTACGACAAGCTGTACGATCTGGTATTATCGGAATTTAAGGAGCTTATCTCCCAAATGGTAGACGAGGACAAGGTTTCTTCCTACACTACTATTCGTGACAAGTCCCGTGAAATGCTTGAATACTACCAAAGCGAGTACACGAAAACTCAGACTGCCATTGAGGAAAATACAAGGTATCTGAAAAATCTGTATATCGACAAGGTAAAGGGTCTTGTTGACAATGAGACCTATACGGAGCTTTCCGAAGCCTTTACTGCCGAGAAGAACGACAGGATAAAGCAGCTTAGTCAGATAGAGGAGAGGGTAGAAGCGATACGCGCCGAAACGGACAGGGCGCAGGACAAGCTCGACCTTATCAAGGACTATGTTGACTGCAATGAGCTGACCTTTGAAATGGTGAGGATATTTATTGAAAAAATTGTCGTTCACCCCAAAAAGCCTTACAGCAGAGAGGACAAGGTCGAGGTGTTCTGGAACTTTTAGTACAAAAATAAGGAAATGTTGCCCCAACTGACTTGCAGCAGAACAGAAGGCTCGCACCACCTACGACAACATTCTCAGATTTGCCGACGATCCCGATGTCAGAGATCCCATTAGGTTCCTGCGGCAAAGGGAGATCGTGCACTTTCAGAGGTTTGGCGAGGCGCTGCGGATCACACAGGAAAAACTCAATGCCAAAAACTTCTATGCTTTTAACCCCGAATTCGATTGATCTTTCGGACTGTCTCTTTAATAGAGGCAGTCCTTTTTTCAGGGGGTATTGATTTTATAAAAGTTTTACTGATAAGAAGCTTTATGTTGATGTAAATTATACCGGGTTGTTTCGTTAAAAAAATTGAAAATAAGCTGTGTGTGATATTTTGAATTATATCTTTAAAAAATGTCTGTTAATATTTTTCGGTAAATGATATTTTCTCTATTACTCTTTTTGCGGAAAATCACGGTTGGTTTATAAAAGTCATTACATTGTAAACTGCGTCGTATTATAAGGTGATTTAATTGAATAATCAGGTCAAGGTGCAGACAAATATAACTGTCACATATTTTTTTCGCTGAATGTACAGATAATTTTTTATATAAAAGAAAAAATATTATGTCCGCTTCGGAAAATAAAAAAATTTCCGAATAATTTTATGATCGAACGAATAAAAATAAGCATATTTTTTTATGTTCAAATGAATATATTATTGATTGAACCGAAATATTATAAATATGAAAAGTCCCTTAAATACTGTGTTTTTGCCAAAAATCGAGGGAATTAAAAATGTTTTTTTTACCCTTTTCATGCTGGGTAAAAAATGAGAATGAAAATTTTTTCAAATTATTTTACAAAATTTGCGTAAAATGTTTGACAAATCCGAAAAAGTGTGTTATAATACAATAAAATCATTCATTTGGAGGTTAGTTAATATGGCAAATAAAAAGAAAACCGCTACAGCTGCCGAAGCTGTAAAAGAAGCTGTTAAGCCTGTGGCCGAGGCTGCAGAGGTAAAGGCTGCTCCCGTGGCGGCTGTTACAGAGCCTGTGAAGGCTCCCGAGGCTGCTCCTGCTGCCGAGAAAGCTGCTGCTGAGAAGTCCGCAAAGAAGCCTGCGGCAAAGACTGCTAAGTCCACAGCAAAGGCTGCTTCCGACAAGCCTGCTAAGGCTGTTGCCAAGACTGAAAAGCCTGCGGCAAAGACTGCGGCAAAATCTGCCAAGTCTGCGGCTAAAACCGAAAAGGCTGCTAAGGCCGAGAAGCCCGCTGCAAAGCCTGCGGCAAAATCTGCCAAGTCTGCGGCTAAAACCGAAAAGGCTGCTAAGACCGAAAAGCCTGCAGCAAAATCTGCCAAGTCTGCAAAGTCCGCAAAAGCTCCTGCAAAGTCTGCCAAGGCTGCTAAGGCAACAGGTGAGAAGATCGAACTTCAGTATGGGGGAAATAGTTACGATGTGTCTGCAATTTCCGAAAAGTGCAAGGAGGACTTCAAGAGCAAGAATCCCAAGAAGAGGATCAGTTCTTTGGATATCTACATCAAGCTCGAGGCAGACAAGGTCAAGGCCTTCTATGTGGTTAACGGCTCCGGCGGAGACGACTTCAGCATTGATCTTTAATTGATTTAACGAATGCGTTATGCCGCAGTACCGTAATTTTACGGTATTGCGGCGTTTCTTTTTTCGTGGGAGTTTTGTGTGGGATTTTTGAGTTTGCAGGCGTATATTTTGGAAAATGCCGATTAATGATTTTCTTCCCGGTGCAGGCGAGGAAAATCACCGCTTTCGGCTATTTGTAAAATCAATTTTTAAGGCAGTTTAATCAGCAGCTTTTTTGGATATGATGAAACGGGCTTTCTAATGAAATAGTGCGGTTGATATTTTGAAAAAGGTTTTCGGTTTGACATTTTGTGTTGATTTTTAGTATAACTAATGTCATATTTTTTGAAAATTTATACAAAGAGCTTTGAAATAAATTGTGTATTGCTATAAATTTTACTGAATTTTGTTGTTTTTACTTGCAATTGCATAACGGATAGTGTATAATATTAATTGGATTTTGATTTTACGGTAAAATTTACCTGTTTTATGATCGGGTTTTTACATAAAATCATTAAGATAAAAAAGACACGGCAGAAAAATAATAGGATGTATGTGTCGGAATATCGGGAATTTTGTAAATACCTGAAGGTTCCCGTTTAAAAGAAAGGAAAAGGACAAATGAATAACGCTATAAAGGCAATTATTGCGATGTCGGATGATAATTTCGGGAAGCTGCTGGCTGCGGGGCTGAGCGCCGAGGGTATCGGTGTGAGCGTTTGCGGCAAGGGCGGAAGGGAGCTTGCGGAAGTCATTGCAAGGGAACAGGCTAACGCTGTAATTATGGTGGATGAGGGGAACGGCTCAGATATTGGCGGGTTTATATCGGATTGTCATGAGAGAGTACATAAGACGTTTTTTATTGTTATAAGCGAGGGAAGCCTTGAGCTTCGGGACAGGCTTGGCGGCTGCGGCTGTGTGATATCGCACCCTGTGGACGCAAAGCAGATTAGCCGCATTATCGTTTCGGCATATTTAAGGCGCTGCGGAGATACAGGCAGGAATAAGGTAGGACAATATGCGGCGGATATGCTTTGCGAATCGGGTGTTATAGCTAATTTGCGGGGTACCCGCTATCTGGAACGGGCGGTGGCTATGTTTATGAACGAGAGCGGCTTGCCTTGTGATATTTGCGATGTTTATGAGGCTGTCGGAAAGGAGTTCGGCAAGACGGCGGCAAGTGTTGAGCGGGCTGTCTGCATTGCGGTGAGGCTTGCCTTTGACAGGGGAGACCGTGAGCTTATGTCGGAGGCTTTCGGCGATATTCCCGCAAACAGTAGGTTCATTAAGCATTTTTCCGATAAGCTTTGTGCTCGGATAATAAGGGACGGTATTCCGTCGGGTGCGGACAGTGCGCAGTAATTACGGTTTTGTAAGGCTTACGGGCTTACCCGGCCGGTTATTCGGGCGTTGGGCGTTAGGCGTTGGGCAGTGATTTTAATGGATATACGGCGATTTCCCCGGTATATCGTTTGATATATCGGGAGATTTTTTATGTTGCTGCATTTGCATAGTGCATTATACATAAATTTAAATGAAGATTTTGTGCAATAAAGAGGATTTGAGAAATTGCAAGCATATTTTGCAAAATGCTATTGACAAATGAGAGATTTTGTGGTAGAATGGTATTGCAGGGGTGGTGATGTGTTATTTGAGGGCAGCATTGGATTTATACGGTCAGATTATATGGGTATGCCGAGGCGTAAGCCGGATGCCGGCGGTGGAAAAAATTTGGGAAAATGTTCCGTTAATATTGAAAAAAATTATGAAATGCTGTTTACAAATTAAGGAGTATATGTTATAATATTTATAATAATTTTTAGTTAATTGCGAAATTATGAACAGAATCTGCACAATATTTAGCCGTTATTTGAATATAAACATCAGGTATATGTCAAAAAGCGGAGATAATACATGAAATTATGAAACAAAAAAATTGCGTAAATATAGAGGCTTTTCGAGTTTCGCAATTAACTAATAATAATTTTTGTTGGGAGGACTATTGAGATGAATAATCAACAGGTTTTTGAATTGTGGAAAAGCGTTACGGAGACAGACAGGCAGGCAAATGCGGACCTGTACAAAAAGGCTGACGATTATGTGAGCGGGAAAACGGGCAGTTTGGATATACAGAGAAATGACAGGGCAAAGGGAATATGGGGATATGGGTATCCTAAGGTACTTGTTGATGAACTGGAGGGGGATGGGGCAGAGGTTGCAAAGAGGGCGCTTATTGCTTATGCGCAGCTCGTTACCTTCAGTGCGGCTGTCAACATCGGGTTTATTCCTGTGGCGGCAAGGATAGGGTATTCGATGACAGACTGCTTGTACGGAAAAAATTATTACAGTTATGGTAACGGGTGCGCTGCATATGCGCAGGAGTTGTTAAAATATTACCCGGAGCAGGCGGCAAAGCTCGTTACTTACGACAATGTTCTGAAAATTGCAAGCGGGAACGGTACGGCGGTTTATACTGAGGGCAGTCTTTTAAAAGCCAAGACTGTAAGCCGTGAGGCGCAGTTTATTGTTATGCTTATGGCTAAGGAAATGATCTTAAAGGGCACTGCAAAAGAACCGGAAAAAATGAAAAATGTGCTGTGCAAGACCGCAAAGGGGCTGGGGGCGGAAGAGTGTACAATGGTGATATGCGGCATTCATGAGGGGCACAGAGAGCTTACGGAGCTTTTAAAGCTTATGATAAAAGAACCGGGGGCTGCAAGGTATTTTATAGACTGTTACGGCAGCCTATCCCGCAAGGAAGCTTTTGATATGCTGGGAATGTATGAGGATTATATATACTTGGTGCTTTGCGGTTTAGCGGACAGTAAGCTTTACGGCACGGTACTGGCGGAGACTGCGGCGGATGAGACGCTTGCTATGCGGATGATCGAAAGGGCGGAAAAGGAATCGGACTGCAGGGCTTTGTGCAGTATGGCGTATCTTGCGGCTAAGGCAAAGGAGCTGGGGGGCGGCAAAAAGGAAACGGAGCGGCTGGAAATGCACTTCGGGGAAATGCTGGGCGCTCTCAAGGCATTTGACCTTATTGTAGGGGAATCAATATCGGAGCGCCTGAAAATACATTTTGAGAAAATGCCGGGTCAATTCCAAAAATTTGAGCTTGTTACAGGGGAATCAAAAAATGTAACTTCTTACAAAGCAGGACTGTTCATCCCTGTGGTGTATGACGACCCTGCTTTGGCAGCGGAAATGATACAGTATCACAGCGGGTGTTTTGAGCGCAGCACCCGGGACAAAAGAGAGATACTAAAGGCATTTGCGGCGCTGTATGACTACAGCCCCAAGGCAAAGGCGATCTATAAGGCGCTGCTTATGGCGGCTAAGGAGGACAGTGAAAGCGGCTGTCTGGTATTCAGCTTTTTCGAGGGGAGGGCTGAAATACTTAAAATATGCTGCTCGGACAGCTTTGAGAGACTGCTTGCGGACGGGATAGATATTGATACTATATTTAACTGCATGGCGTGGTGTCATGAAAGCTGGTTCTATAACGATCAGAGGATAGAATCGGCGGAGTTTGCGGCGGCGCATTCGGAAGAGGCTAAGGCTTATTTCAAGAAGATAAGCAGCAATGCCAAGCGGGCGGCGTGGTTTGCGGAGCTGCTGGTGAAAAAGGGAGGCTTTTTTGAGCCTGCATTTGCGATCACTTTATTTACTCACAAGTCAAAGGTAATTCAGAAGATGATAGGGGACATTATGGCGAGCAAGGAGGATGAGCTGCGCTCCGAATTTGAAAAGGCTCTGCCCAAGATGAAGGGCGACGCAAAGGCCCGGTCGGAGGCGCTGCTCAAACGCTGGGAGAATGCAAGGAAATACGGGAAGAATTTCGATTTTCAAAACAGCGAAATTGCGGAGATGTTTGTGGAGGAGAATTTCACGAATGCTCATGAAAAGGCGGTGGGGTTTATTCCGGAAGAGCTTATGACGGATGTGCGGTTTGCGGACCTGAAGGGGACGGCCAGCGCTCGGTACATCAAGTACATAATTGGAGAATATATGGTTCTGGACGCTCCCGCAAATCTGCCTGTATGCGGAAAGCTGGCGGATAAGCTTCATGCTCCCGATCTGCAGGACTGTCTGGAAAATATTGTTCGGAACTGGATCGATGAGGGGGCCGATACCAAGAAAAAGATGGTTCTTGTGCCTTACTGCGTGCACGGGTCGGACGGGCAGGTAATGGGAATGAAAAAGCAGCTGGCTGATTGGGCGGGGGCTTCGAGAGGGGCTTTGGCGGCTTTTGCGGTGACGGCTATGGCGGTGAACGGGAAAGGTCCTGCGCTGATGACGGTGAGCGATATGGCAAACAAGTTCCCCAGCAATATGGTGAAGAAAGCTGCGAGAGCGGCATTCAGCTATGCGGCGAAGTCCTTCGGGGTGACGGAGGACGTACTGGCGGACAGGATCGTGCCTGCTGCCGGGTTTGATAAAAACGGCGAGCGTGTTATTGATTACGGCACGAGGCAGTTTACGGTAAGTCTTATGCCCGATTTTTCTTTGAAGATATTTGACAATGAAAAGGGCAAGGAGGTAAAGAGTCTGCCAAAGCCGGGGTCCAATGACGACACGGCTAAGGCGGAGGCGGCAAAGAAAGAATTCTCGGAGATCAAAAAGCAGATAAAGGCTGTTATAGCTTCGCAGAAATTACGCATGGAGATAGTGTTCAGAAACGGCAGGACGTGGGATAAGGCTGCGTGGGACGGGCTTTTCGGGGAAAATCCGCTGATGAATATTATGGCAAGGTCGCTGATATGGGGAGTTTACGACAAGGATAAGAGGCTGCTCAAAAGCTTCAGATATTCCGACGACGGCACGCTGTGCGATGAAAATGACGATATTTACGAACTGCCCGAAGAGGCTTACATCTCGCTTGTTCATCCGATCGAACTGTCGGAGGAGAGCATAGAGGCGTGGAGCGAGCAGCTTTCGGATTATGAGATCGTTCAGCCCTTCCCGCAGATCTCCGCAAGCGTGATAAAGCTTGAGGATGATGAGACAGACGAGGATAACAAGATAGTGAAATACAATGGCAAGTCGTTTACTGTGGGCACCATTGGCGGGGCGGCGAAAAAGTACAACATGGAGAGAACCTCGGTGGAGGACGGGGGAGGATTTTCGGGCTATCACATAAGAGACAAGGAGCTCGGCGTCGGCTTTGCGGTGCACGGTGAGGAAATGTATATGGGGCAGAGCTTTGACGAGAGCGTCAATGTGTCGGAGGTGTTTTTCTACGAGCTGCCCGGGGAGGATGAGGACAAGCCCTCCAGCTACACGCAGTACAAGGCGGTAAGTCCGCAAAACATAAGCCCGAGGTTTGTAAGCTGCTGCCTTAATATTGCGGAGAGCTTTATTGACTAGAGGCAAGAGATTAAGAGGCAAGAGATTAAGAGGCAAGAGTTTACTGACAGGCGTTATTCGTTTAGGTTGGGGGATTCTTTTTGTATGACGGGGGATGAGGCTTGTAATTGCGGGTGTAAAAAGATTATGCGAAATTAATATGCTGGTATCGGTCACATGTGTGATTGTGCGGTTATGTGACTGTATGATTGTGTTATTAACGGAAATTTTTAAATTATAAATGAGGGTTTGATTTATGAGCAAGATTCAAAAGCCTTTGGCAGAGGAAAAATATGCAAAGGAACTGGCGGCGCTTTATGAGGCTGACAGAGAATGCAGGAAGCCTGCGGGGTGGAAGCTTTCCCCTGCGGCGGTGAGGGATTTTATTCTGGGCAGGAAAACGCCTGTAAAGCTTGACGGGGAAAGTGTTGAGATAACTCAGAAATTTTATGGGGACAATGCGCTGGTGGAGCGGGCTGTGATAACTCTTGCGGGGAGCAGGGGGCTTATGCTGGTGGGCGAGCCGGGGACGGCTAAGACTATGCTTTCGGAGCTTTTATCCGCTGCTATTTGCGGCTGTTCCTCAAACACGGTGCAGGGGTCGGCGGGGACTACGGAGGATAACATTAAATACAGTTGGAATTATGCGCTGCTGCTGAGCAAGGGACCTGTCCCGGAGGCGCTTATCCCTGCGCCTGTGTACAAGGGAATGAGCGAGGGGATAATTACAAGATTTGAAGAGCTGACCCGCTGTCCGCAGGAGGTTCAGGACACGCTTATATCGCTTATGAGCGACAGGGTGATGAATATTCCCGAATTTAACGATGGGAGCAATCTATTGTTTGCGGCTGAGGGGTTTAACATTATAGGGACGGCAAACACCCGTGACAAGGGGGTAAACGATATGTCCTCGGCGCTGAAAAGGCGGTTTAATTTTGAGACGGTGGAGCCTGTGAAAAGCGCTAAGCTGGAAACAGAGATCATAAGGAGTCAATGCGAGGGGCTTATGGAGGCTGCGGGGATAGACGCAAAGATCGACATTAATGCGGCTGAGATACTGGCGGAAGTTTTCGGAGAGCTGCGGAGCGGCGTTTCGGCGGAAAAGGCAAGCATTCCGAAAATGTCCTGCGTTATGAGCACGGCGGAGGCGGTGTCGGTTTATTATCAGTCGGCTCTGGATGCGGAATATTTCGGGGGCGGCAGGATATCCATGCAGAAGCTGACGGAAAATTTACTGGGGGCTGTGATGAAAGAAAACAAGGACGATCTGCCTAAATTACGGGAATATTACAGCGGCGCTGTTAAGCTTAAAGCTGAGCGGCGCGGGGGGATATGGAGCGAATTTTACGACAGCAGGAGTGCGCTCAGATGAATGAGAATTCTTTTGATATGGATAAGGCTTTATTTGAAAAGTGCTGCGCAGTGCCTGTGGAGGACGGGGGAGTTGCATTTTTTCCGGTGCGTCACCATTCGCCTGCCTGCGCTTATCATTTAAAGGAATTTGCAAGGCGGTTTGAGCCTGACTGCATTCTTATTGAGGGGCCTTCTGACGGCAGCTTTCTTATTCCTTATCTGGGGGATGAGGGGGTAGTGCCGCCTGTGTGCATTTATTCAAGTTACAATGACAGGGTGGGGACTGTCAGCGAGGAAAAGGAAAGGTACAGGGCGTATTATCCGTTTCTGAAGTTTTCGCCCGAGTATGCTGCTGTAAAGTTTGCGGCGGAAAACGGGATAAATGCGGAATTTATGGATATGCCCTTTGCAATGCAGCTGGTTCAGTTTCCCGAAAAGAAAAATATCCGTGATTTCGGAGACAGCGAGACGGCGGAATATTACAGGCGGACTGCCGAAAAAAGCGGCTGCCGAAGCTTTTCGGAATTCTGGGAGAGCGCTTTTGAAACGGGTTACAGGATATGCAATGAGGATTTTATAAGGTCGGTTTTTATGCTGGGGATATATATGCGGAGTTTGTCCGCCCCCGATGAGGAAAACAGGGCGAGAGAATGCTACATGAGGGGGAAAATTGCGGAGGCGAAAAAGAAATACAAGCGGATATTGGCTGTGTGCGGCGCTTATCATGTAAAGGGCCTGGCGGAGGAGAGCGACAAGATAAAGTTCAAAAGCTATGTGGCTAAGGACAGCGAGCTTTACCTTATGCCCTACACCTTTGCGGAGACCGACAGCAAGTCGGGATATGGGGCGGGGATACCCTTTCCTGCTTTTTATTCGGAGGTCTGGAAGCGGATTGAGGCGGGGGAGGAAGAGGCTTACACGGCGACGGTGCTGGATTTTATTGTTAAAACGGCAAGGTTTGCAAGGGACAAGCAGCCTGTTTCCCTGCCCGATGAGGCGCAGGGGTATTACATGGCAAGGGAGCTGGCAAGGCTGCGGGGGAGAAGTCAGCCGGGGGCTTTTGAGCTTATTGACGGGGTGCGCTCGGCGTTTGTAAAAGGCAGCATTGACACCACGGCGGTTTTTGAGCTGGATTACCTTTACCGCAGAATGACGGGACTTGGGGCGGGAGAGGTAAACATCACTGCCCGTGAGGGTGACGACGAGCGGATAATCACGCCTCCCTGCGTAATGGATTTCAGGGCGCAGTGCAAGAAATTCCGCATAAACACGGGGACTATTGCTGTTCAGAATGTTACGCTTGATGTGGTGAAAAATAAGAACCATTACGAGAAAAGCTGCTTTTTACATAGGATGAATTTTCTGGACACGGGCTTCTGCAAGCAGGAAAGCGGTCCTGATTATGCTGCGGGACGGGACGTTAATCTGGTAAGAGAGATATGGAAGGTGCGCAGCGGGACTTCCGTGCAGACAAGGCTTATTGATCTGTCGGTTTACGGGGAGACGGTGGAGGGTATATGCAAGGAAATTCTGAAGATAAACTTCGGTAAGGCGGCAAGTGCGGAGGATGTGGGTAAATTTCTGCTGTCCACTTATATGACGGGTTTTTCCACGGAAATAAGCCGCTTTCTTACGGACGCTGCGGACAGGATAAGAGACGACAGCGACTTTATTTCTCAAAACAGGTTTATGCAGTATGCAGGGCGTTTGCTTACCTTGCAGAGGCTTACATTCGGGGAGTATGACAGGGATATCCTGGGGTTACTGGGGCTTTCCTACGGGGCGGCGCTGAACAAGATAGAGGATATTATGGGAGTGACGGGGGGAAATGTGGACGAGATCGCACGGGGGCTGCGGAGTATGTTCACGTTAGCACGGGATCACAGGGAGGAATGCCCTGAGGAGGAGTTTATCGGGGAGATAAAAAAGACTGTGCAGGGCGGGGCGGTCTCCCCTCAGCTGTACGGCGTAATGACGGCGCTGCTGAACAAGGCGGGGGAGATACCCGAAGAGGAATACTGCGAGATAATCAGCGGGTATATGCTTTCGGCGGACAGTGAAAGTGCGGCGGAGTTCCTTTACGGCGTTATTTTAACGGGGAGGGACGCTGTGTTTACGGGGGAAAAGATACTGCCGTCTATAGACGGCGCCATAAGGGCTATGGGCGAGGAGGAATTTATGGCGGCGCTGCCGAGGCTGCGGAGGGCGTTTACTTCATTTTTGCCTGTGGAGACCGCAAGGATAGCGAGGTTGGTCGCAGAACTGCACGGCATAAGCGCAGCGGGGCTTGCGGGCAGCGTGGCGTTTTCGGCAAATGAGATAATTGCGGCGAGGAATGCGGATAAAAGGGCGGAGGAAATGATGAGAAAATGGGGTCTTGAATTTTGCGGGAAAGGGGGAATGTGAAAATGACAGATGCGAAAATCATGGAGTCAAGGTGGCGGCTGATATTGGGGCAGTTTGCCGAGGAACAGCTGCCTTTGGGCGAGGGCTTCGGCGAGGCGGATGAGGCGCTTTCGTTCCTTTATGACAGGGAATACAGCGGCAGGGGAGTTCGAACGGACAGCGGCGGGCAGCAAGGAGGACGGGGAGGCTCGGTGCTGACTGTGCCCGACTGGCTGCACAAGGTAAGGAAGCTTTTTCCGAAGCAGACGTCGGAGATATTATGTCATGACGCTATGGAAAAATACGGCATTGAAGAGCTTTTATGCGACCCGGAAATTTTACGGAATATTGAGCCGGATATTACTCTGCTTGGAAAGCTTCTTTCATTCCGCAGCGTTATTCCCGAAAATGTGAAGGCGCAGGCGGATGAGATAATAAGGAGAATTGCCGAGGAGATACGCAAAAAGCTGGAGAATGATGTTAAAAAAGCTATTTGCGGCAAGCGGGCTTCAAGTTCAAACAGCTATTACAGGGTATACAAAAATTTTGATTTCAAGCGGACTGTGGAACGAAATCTGAAAAACTTCAATCATGAGGTAGGGACGATCATTCCGAGGCAGATTTATTTTCACGATAATGTGAAACGGTACAATCCGTGGGATATTATAATTTTGGCTGACCAAAGCGGAAGTATGGCAAATTCGCTTATTTATTCGGCGGTAACTGCAAGTATTTTCGCAAGGCTGCCTTTTCTTACCACACATCTGGCGGTATTTGACACGGCTGTGGTCGACCTCAGCGAGCATATTGACAGCGCAGCGGACATACTTATGAAAGTTCAGCTGGGGGGCGGCACGGATATTTTCAAGGCGCTGTGCTACGGGGAAAAGCTGATAAAGACACCGGCAAAGACTATAATTATTCTTATAACCGACCTGTACGACGGCAGTGACATAAGGCTCACTTACAGAAAGTGCGCTGACCTTATAGGAGGCGGGACAAAGCTTTTTGTGCTGCCTGCGCTGGATTATGAGGGCGAGCCTGTATACAACAGAACTGCTGCAAAGACGCTTGCGAAGCTGGGGGCGCAGGTGGGGGCGGTTACTCCGGAGGGATTGTCCGAATGGATTGGAAATATACTGTCATAAACGAGTGGGGCTGCGACGTTTCAAAGGCGGCGGCGTGCTTCGGGGCGATAAGTGATGATGAGCTTATAAATACTGCAAACAAGGGAATATTCAAGCGGGCTGTCAAGGACCTGGAGGGAGGAGAGGCAAAGCTGACACTGAGGGGAGAATTTCCCGGGAACGGTGTGGCGGAGGTCTCGTTTACCGATGGCACGGTGACTGCGGGAAAGACTATAGGGGAATATTCATGCAGCTGTCCTTCAAAAACGGTTTGCAGGCATATTATCGGGGCGGCGATGGTCATTCGCTTATTTTTGGAGGATAATCCCGGTGAGGGGGGAGACGTTCGGGAGGAAATGACGGAAAGTCCGCTCGGAAATGTGCCCGGAATATCCGGGACGATGACGGAAAATAAGGGGAATGCCGATGAAGGGGAAAATATTCAGGAGAATCCGGTCGAAATTGACGAGGGATATATAAGCGAGATAAAGCGGACTGTAGGCGGGATACTACGAAAAGGGATAATGAACTGCGGAAATACCCAACAGGAAACGCTTATGTCCCTATCGTTAAAGGGAGGCAGGGGCGAGTACGGCAGGATAGCTTCCATGTGCCGCACGGCTTCGGCGGATATTGAGGCTATGAACGGCCGCAGTCCTGCTTTTGAGCCGCTTAAAGCTTCTCTTTTGCTGGGGCGGATAATCAACACGGCAGACGCTTTAATGGGGGAGCATGGGGCGGAGCTTATGAAAAATGAGGGGTATACCGACCGTGGGGACGGCTATTTCATAGGCCTCGGGGCTTATCCGTACCGCTCAAAATCGGGATTTGCGGGGATAACGGTTTTGCTTTACGAAAAGCGGCTGGAGCAATATTTCACCTATGGGTGCGGGTTATCGGATATTTACGAAAAGACTGCGGACGCTGCCTCGGAGGAATCCTTTAAAAAGCAGCTGAAGCGGCACTGCCACTGGGCGAATGAGGTTTCCCTCGACATGATTGCCGGGAATTCGTTCAGGCTCATAAATTTCAAGGCGGACGGCAAGAACCGCATATCTTCTTCAAAGCAGACCGACTGTGTGATTCTGGGAAAGGTGACATCAGACTGTCTGCCCGAGGAGGTTCGGATTATACCGCCTGCAAGAGAATATGATTATTTTATGGGGGACGGCGGGGAACGGTTTTTTGTACGTGAAATAAAGTCTATTGAGGATGTGCGTTTTGACAGGGCGGAGCAGGCGCTGCACTTTCTGGCGGTATCTCCCGAGGGGGAGGGCTTGTCGGCGGAGCTTTTGCACTCATCGGTAAACGACAGGGCGGAGCGGTTTATTGAGGAAAATGAGGGGCGTGACCTGTCGGGGTATGCGTTGGTTTTCCGTTTGGGCCGCCGTGCTGTTGTTCCTGTGAGCATTATCGGCAGGGGCGGGGTGAAAAATTTCTTTTTTAAGTAAGGGAGATATGTATGAACAGGGCTGTTTCACAGATAGAGCAGATAATTGCGGATATAGGGTTTACGGGGCTTGGAAACGCTCACAGCGGGATAATTTCTGCGGTCAAAAGGACTGCGGCGATATGCAGGGAGCTGGAAATGGGGTTGGGTGAGGAATTATGCAATGCTCTTGAGGGTGCGCTTCTGGAAAATGACACCGAAAGGGCTGAGGCGGTATTTTGCAGGCTTTGCTTTTACTGCGAATGCGTGAGCAATTAATTATTTTGAATGCAGAATATGTTTTATAAACAGTTGACAGGGACGGAAATTTATGGTATAATATATATATGCCCGGGGCGTGGTGTTATAACTGCGTTCCCTTACAAATAAATTATAAAGAAAGGAATTCGGTATTATGGAAAAAATCAATGAAATTACGGTAAAGATCAGGGATGTGCTGGTCTACTTCGGCGTTGCTCTTACTCTTACTTCGCTTGTTAAGCTGATCTTCGGCAGAAAGGATATGGACATTATCGGTCATGCTTCGGGGCTTACGGTGGGCTGGCTTGTGGGAAAATTTATTGTTGAACTGATAGACGGCGGCTGTGATGATGAGGACGATTGGGTAGAGTGGGACGAGGAAGATTAAGGCGGCGTTTTATCTGCATTTTGCAGATATGAATATGTTTGAAAGCCGTCGGGCGGTATGCACGGCGGCTTTGGTTTTATGAAAGGGGTTTATTATGATACTTGTTATTTTATCGGGGGCATGCGGTGCGGGGAAAAGTACGGTGAAAAATCATCTGAAAGAGGGCAGGTTATCGGAAAATTTCGCTTTCATTGATACGGACGAGGTGGGGCGCAGTTGGTGGGATTATGCGGGTACGGAAAGGGAAAGCAAATACAGCGAGGACTGTCTGAAAGAGGCAGTAAGGCTTGCCGAGGGGAAAAATCTGCTGTTTTCTTCTTGTCTTAATCCCGATACTTTTTATGGGAAGTTTGATATTCCCGCAGAAATATCCGCTGCATATTTTGTTGCCATGACATGCTCCGATGAAGAAATATCGGCAAGGCTCAAAGCAAGACCGCCCGAGCGTTTATGCGGCAGCGATGAATTTATCAAGGGGCAGATCGAATACAATAATTGGTTCAGAAAAAATAAGGGAAAATTCCAATTATATATAGATAACACGGATATGTCCGTTCGGTGCACGGCGAAAAAGATAGAGGATTTTATTGAAGGGCTTTGCCGGATTTGCTGAAGATGCGTTAAGGGTAATTTGAGTAAAATTTTTTTCAAAATCTCCAAAAATTTCTTTACAAAATTTCTTCTGTATGTTATACTTAATATATATTTAATGCTAAGGGGAATTTTAAAATGAACAAGCTGCAGGCAAGACTGGGCGTGGCTGCACTTTTTGCGGCGGTGATAATTATCAGCGTGACGGCGGTGATAAATAAAGGCGGCGAAAGCCTTGAGACCGCAAACACGGTTGCCATACCCGATGAATATTTAACGGATATTACCGACACAGACCCGCTGCAGACCGAGGAGACAAGCGGGACTATGCCCCCTTATGCTCATGACATTGACCCGGAGATTGCTTCATATTTATCAAGTATAAACGCAGTGCAGACGGAGGATACAAAGGGGGAGGCAGAGCAAACATTTGTTACAAGCGCTCCCAAGGAGACCGAGACTGCGCCAAAGACCTCCCGCACGGTGATAACCAGCAGGCAGAGGAAGGATTATGACAGCAACAGCGTTTACATAGATATGGAAAATATCCTGCAAAATCCCGAGCTGCCTGTGGGGTGCGAGATCACAGCGCTTACGACGCTGCTGCGGTATTACGGATTTAATGCGGAAAAGACGGATATGGCAAGGAATTATCTGCCTGTGTCCTGGGGGAATGCCCGCTACGAGGACGGCAAGACCTATAAGGACAGCTTTTACGATTATTTTATAGGCGACCCTTTTTCCAAGGGGTACGGCTGCTTTTCTCCCGCTATTGAAAAGGCGGCAAACAGCTATATTTCAAGTCATGGCGGCGGGGTAACGGTGAAGAATATTTCGGGGTGTCACCCGGATATGCTGTATGAATATCTGATTGCGGGGACGCCTGTGCTGTGCTGGGCGACCGATGGGATGATAGAGCCGGAATATTATGAGACCTGGTATGACAATGCCACGGGGAATCGGCTGGACTGGTATCTGAATGAGCACTGCTTTGTGCTGGCGGGGTTTAATATTTCCTCAAACACTGTTACTCTTAACGACCCTATGAAGGGGATAATTGATTATAATATTGACAAATTCGAGGTACGGTTCAAGGAAATGCATTCCCAGGCTATTGTGCTTATTCCCGATAATAATGCTGCTGCGGTAACGGAGACGGTGACGACTGTGCCCGAAAGCGTTTTTGAAAATGAGGAGACTACTGCATCCCCCGAGGCTGTTACGGAAAGCGTTACCGAAACGGTCACGGAAGTTCTTTCGCCTTGGGAAACTTCGGAGATGTCGGTATCGAGCGAGATAACTTTTCCGGATTTGGATCTTTATGACGACAGCACGGATTTTTACACGGGGGAGTTTTATTCGGAGTGAGTCAGGGTACTGAAAAGGGAGTGGTAAAATGGATAATGCGCAGCTCAGAAATTACATTAATTTAGGGAAAAATCCCATATCGATCTTTGCAGGGCGGGTTTATGAAAATATTGACAGGATATTGAGGTTTGCAAAGGGGAATACGGTTTTCCTTGATTTTGAAGATGAATGGGAGGATGAAGGAGGACTGAGGGTAACATTTACATATGATTCATTTGAGAATATGGTAAGTGCAGCCGAAAAATTTATTGGCTCGGATATTTCGGATTGGAAAATTGTTTGGGAAAATCCCGAAAAAAAAGCTGCGCAAATAAGTGAGTGGCAAAAGTTACAGGAAGATGTTTACAGCCACAGGATAGTGTTTCCCGAAAATTACAGCTCGTTTTTTATAGGCAGTCTGTATTGGAATGGGCTTTATATGAATGAAATATCGCCCGAAAGCTCCGATGAGGAGTTCAATGAGTGGATAATAAGATCAATGAGTAAATATGAATAAACGGAGGTAAAAATTATGAGCTTATTAGAAAAAGACAAGGAAAATAAAAAAAGAGGCTTTGTGGGCTTTGTGCTTTTATCGGACGAACGCTTTGATATAAAAAAACAAGCCGAGTATCTGGGGACAGGTTTAGGAACAGATGTTCCCTGTGAGGAGTCCGATAATATTATTGTGACGGAATATAAGGGGTGTATGGTTTCGTTTATGTTTTTGCCTAAAGCTGTTCCCGACGGCGAGGCGGAATATTTTGCCGGAGGAAATTATATGTGGCAGGACGGGGTGGAAATTGTTAAAAAGCACAAGGCGCAGATTATTGTATCGGTCATGGGCGGGGATAACGCTATAGAAGCGGGGAAAATATTTGTTAAAACCGTTTTGGCAGCGCTGCGGCAGGAAAATGCCATAGCGGTTTACACGGATGGGGCGGTTTATGAACCGAATTTTTACCGTGAGGCTGCAAAGGCTTTGGAGAATGACGATCTGCCCATTCTGAACTGGATATGGTTCGGGGTTTATGCGGATGAGAAACAGCGGGGGATATACACCTTTGGCATGAAAAATTTCGGTAAGGACGAAATGGAGATATACGCCGAGGGTGCGGCTGATCTTATTGATCTTAATGAGATACGAATTTTTGCCGCTGACATAGTGTACTATATTTTAAGTGGGGACGTTACCTTGCGGGACGGTGAGACCATAGGCATGAGTGTCGAGCAGAAGCTGCCTATCACCCGCAGCAAGGGAATTGCTCTGGACGGCGATACTCTGAAGATAAAATACAGCAAATAAACTTAATTTGCACTGGAGGTATATTAAAATGAGCGTAAACAGGCTTATATGCGACGGCTGGGAGTTTTCAAAAAATCCCATTGACACCGAATATGAAAATGCGGCAAACTGGCATGAGGTGGATATTCCCCATGACTGGCTGATTTATCAGGTGAACGACCTGTATGAAACTTCTACGGGTTGGTACAGGCGAAATATTAATATAAAGAAAACCGAGGGAATGCGGCAGGCTGTCCGCTTTGAGGGTGTATACATGGACAGCAGGGTGTATGTGAACGGAAAAGAAGCGGGGGAGTGGAAATACGGCTACTCTACTTTTGAATTTGATATTACCGAGCTTTTGAATGACGGGGATAATCTTCTGACGGTACGTGTGGATTACCGTTCTCCGAATTCAAGGTGGTATTCGGGGGCGGGAATTTACCGCAAGGTATGGTTTAAGGAATATCCCGAATGTCATCTTGTAAGCGACGGGCTGTACATAAGCGGAGATATAAGCGGCAAGGTAACTGTAACAACGGAAACGGAGCGGCCTTGTGATGTTACTGTTTCGGGGCTTTCTCTGCGGCTTGCGATTCTTGACGGGGAAAGGGAGGTTGCTGTGAATGAGTGCGCCTGCTGCGCTGCGGACAGGAGTGCGCTGCCCGAAACGGTTACGATAGAGGGCAGGAAATACACGGTAAATACAAGCTATTTACAGGTAGAGGAGCCTGTTTTATGGGATGTGGACGACCCTCATCTATACAAATGCGTTGCGGAACTTATAAGGGACGGGCAGGTCATTGACAGGGATGAAAGCGTATTCGGCCTGCGTAAGATCGAATTTACCGCAGACAAGGGATTTTTCCTTAACGGCAGGCATTTAAAGCTGCACGGCTGCTGCCAGCACCATGACATGGGCGCTTTGGGGGCGGCGGTAAATAAGCACGCCATTGCAAGGCAGCTTAGAAAGCTTCGTGAAATGGGGGCTAATGCCATTCGCACCAGTCATAATATGCCTGCGGCGGAGCTTATGGAGCTGGCGGACGAGATGGGTTTCCTCATTCTGTCCGAGGGCTTTGATATGTGGGAGAGGCAAAAGACCGATTACGACTATGCAAGGTTTTTCCCTGAGTGGGTGAATAAGGACGTTGCCTCATGGGTTCGCCGTGACAGAAATCACCCCAGCATTATCGGCTGGAGCATTGGCAATGAAATTTATGACACCCATGCGGACGAAAGGGGGCAGGAGGTTACATCTTTGTTGCTGCGGTTGGTACGGCTTCATGACCCAAGGGGTAATGGGTATGTAACCATTGGCTCTAACTATATGCAGTGGGAGAACGCACAAAAGTGCGCTGATATACTTAAGGTTGCGGGATACAATTATGCGGAGAGGCTTTACAATGAGCAGCATGAGAAGCACCCCGACTGGTTTATTTACGGTTCGGAGACCTCGTCTGTTCTGCAAAGCCGTGGGGTATATCATTTCCCTTTTGCGCAGCCTGTTCTGGCGGATGATGATGAGCAGTGCTCGGCTTTGGGCAACACTGTAACAGGCTGGTCGGCAAAAAGCACGGAGGCCTGCATTATCCCCGACAGGGACGCTGAATTCTGCGCAGGGCAGTTTATCTGGACAGGCTTTGACTATATCGGCGAGCCTACCCCTTACAGCACCAAAAACAGCTACTTCGGGCAGATAGACACGGCGGGATTTTTCAAGGACAGCGCATATATTTTTAAGGCCGAATGGACGGATTATAAAAAATCTCCCTTTGTTCACATTTATCCTTACTGGGATTTTTCGGAGGGACAGAAAATTGATGTGCGGATAGCCTCAAATGCTCCCTTAGTTAAGCTTTACAGGGACGGCAGGGAGATTGCCCGTAAGGAGATCGACCATATTCACGGGACTGAGCTTACTCTTAATACAGTTCTTGATTATTCTCCGGGAGAACTGACAGCGGCTGCCTTTGATGAGTCGGGAAACGAGATCGCAAGAGACAGTGTTAAGTCTTTCGGGGATGTGGCAAAAATACGCCTCGTACCCGAAGTTCTCGAAAACACCGAGATATATGCGGACGGAGAAAGTCTTGTATTTATTGATATTGACGGGGTTGACGGCAATGGCGTTCATGTTGCCAATGCAAACAACAGAGTGACGGTGGAGGTCACGGGAGAGGGTCGGCTGATAGGTCTTGACAATGGCGATTCCACCGATTATGACGAATACAAGGGGATATCCCGACGTCTTTTCTCGGGGCGGCTGCTGGCGATAATTGCGGCTACGGACAAGGCGGGAGAAATAAGGGTAAAGGTAACTTCTCCCGGGCTGCCGGACAGTGAGATCAGCTTTAACAGTATTCCGTCACAGGTCAGAGAGGGGATATCCTTTAAAGAGAAAAATATCCCGACAGAGGCGGAGTGCGGAAATCAGGCTGAGGATATTCCCGTAAGAAAGATTGAATTTTCTGCGGAAAGCTATCTGTTTACTCCCGAGTGCAGGGAGATAACGGTCAATGTGAATGTGCTGCCCGAAAATGCAGGCTACAGGGATGATATAGAATACAGGATCACGACCGTTCTGGGCATTCCTTCAAATTTAGGAGAAATAGTCAAGGCGGAAAACGGCAAGGTAACAATCCGCTGCAAGGGGGACGGGGAATTCTATCTTCGTGCTTTATGCAAAAACGGCACGGGAAAATACCACATTCTCTCTGCCTGCGCCTTAAAGGGCGAGGGACTGGGGGCGGCTTCCTTTGACCCCTATGAGCTTGTTACCGCAGGATTGTTCACGGTTCAGAGCGGAAATATGGGCAACGGTATTGAGCGTGGGGCTTGCTTTGCAAATGAAAACAGCTGGTTTGGCTTTGAAAATGTGGATTTCGGGGCAATAGGCAGCAACAGGGTGACAGTGCCGATTTTTGCAAACTGCACCACGCCCGTAAGAATACGCTTTTATGACGGCATTCCGGGCGAGGGCGGTGAGCTGATAGGTGACTTCGAATACTTCAAGCCCCCTGTATGGCTTACTTATATTCCCGAAACATACACTCTTGACAAGACCCTCAAGGGTATGCACACTTTTGTAATGGAATCCTCCGACGGCTACAATATCAAGGGCTTTAGTTTTGACAAGCCGATAAAAGAACGGGCGGAAATAAATGCTGCCGACGCCGACAGTATTTACGGGGATAAATTCACCAAGAACGATGTGGATGTAACGGGAATAGGCAACAATGTAATGTTAGATTTCGGGGAATTTGATTTTGATGAAAATCCTGCTGCAAAGATAGTGATCACGGGAAGATCGGCACTGCCCAAGAACAGTATACACATTATTTTCACCGGTGACAGTGAAAAGAGGATACTGGCAGAATTTGAGGGGGCAGGGGAATACACCCCGAGAGAATTTCCCATAGAGGGTATTAGCGGTAAGCAGAAGGTTTCCTTTGCGTTCCTCCCCGGCAGCGATTTTGATTTTCTCTCGTTCAGATTTCGGTGAAAGGAATTTTAAGCTTATGATCTCAATAAAACCTATGACCGGGCAGCACTGTGCTGCTGTAATAGAAATGATGAGGGAATTTTATTCATCTCCTGCTGTATTAACGAGCGGTTCTGAGGAAATTTTCAGGAATGATGTGGAAGAGTGCATAAGCGGCAGCCCTTATCTGGAGGGGTATGTGTTTACGGAGGGAGACGCTGTGGTCGGCTATGCTATGGCTGCAAAAAGCTTTTCCACCGAATTCGGCAAGCCTTGTATATGGATAGAAGACATATATTTAAAGCCCGGGTACAGGGGCGGCGGCGCAGGTACGGCTTTTTTCGGATTTATTGAAGAAAAGTATCCCAATGTACTTTTTCGTTTGGAGGTTGAAGAGGAAAATGAAAGGGCGGTAAGGGTTTACCGTAAAAACGGCTTTGAAGTGCTAGCCTATATGGAGATGAAAAAGTGAATAAACACGCCGCCTCCTGCCAATAATTACCGCAGGAGGCGGTTTTGATTTGAGCGGTACAAATATTAAATTACTTGTAATAGCTGCTGCGGCAGGACTTGCGGGGATATGGCTGATGTGGCGGATTATGGTTATAGATATCAACAGGGATTATTATTTAAGCTTTGACAGCAGTGCACCACGCAAGGTGGATATAGTTTGTTCCTATGGGGAGATATACGACAGAAAGGGTATCCCGCTGGTAAACAGGCAGGAGCGGTATATTGCGGTGATTAATCCCGAGACCGCCGATAAAGACGCTTTGGGGGGGCATATTGAGGATAAGCGGAAATATGAGGAGTGCATAGACGGCACGGCGCTTTTTCTTTGTGAGGTGGACAGCCCCGAGATCGACAGCGTTACGGTAATAAGCGTAAAGGAGAGGTATCCCGATGAGACTGAGGAGGCGCCTATAGCTCCGCACATTATAGGCTATGTGGGAGAGGACGGGGGAGTGAGCGGTATTGAAAAAGCCTGCAATGATATTCTGCGGCAGCCCAAAAGTACGGTAACTTTAAGCTACAGTGTTGATGCTGACGGAAATATGCTGGAGGGGGACGGGCTTTCCATGAACTGGCAGAGCTCCTACCGCACGGGGGTATGCACGTCCCTTGATTATGAGATTCAGATGGCGGCACGGAATGCTATGAAAAATGTGGAAAAGGGGGCGGCTGTGGTGATGGACATTACCACGGGGGAGATATGCGCTGTGGTAAGCTGTCCCAATTTTGACCCTGCTCACCCGGAAAGAAGCCTTGATTCGGAAGATTCTCCCTTTGTGAACCGTGCATTCAGCGCCTACAGTGTTGGCTCTGCATTTAAGCTGGTAACGGCGGGGGCGGCGCTGGAGTACGGCATTTCGGAGAGGTATTCCTACGATTGCAGAGGAAGCATTAAGGTAAGAGGCAGCGATTTTGACTGTCACCGTTACGGCGGTCACGGCAGACTGGATATGAGAGAGGCTATGGTGGAATCCTGCAACCCTTATTTTATCAGTCTGGCAAGCGATATCCCCACGGATTTTCTGCATGAATTTGCGGAGGGGCTTGGATTTGGGAGAGCTTGCAGACTGGGCAGCGGAATACAGTCCGCTGCGGGGGTGCTGCCGACGGCGAGGGAACTTAAAGTTCCTGAGGAAAAAGCGAATTTCGCATTCGGACAGGGAAAAGTTTCCGCAACACCTTTGCAGATTACTCTTTTAACTGCGGCGATAGCAAATCACGGGCAAATGCCTGCTCCGATTTTAATAAACGGCGATCTGAGCGGCAGCGAGGTGACAGCGGCTGCGGCCCCCTCGTTTCACAGAGTAATGAGATCGTCCACTGCCGATAAGCTGCGCTCCTATATGATCTCCACTCTTTACAAGGAAAATTCAAGGGCTGTGCCCGAATTTACCACGGGAGGCGGAAAAACCTCCACTGCCCAGACCTGGACATACAATGAAAACGGCGAGGAAAAAATGAACTGCTGGTTTACAGGTTTTTTCCCTGCGGACGAGCCAAGATATGCGGTAACAATAATGATCGAGGAGGGTGTTTCGGGTAACGTTACCTGCGGTCCTGTTTTTAAGGAAATTGCGGACAGCGTTAAAATGAGAAGATACAGCGAAAAGGAAAAATAATTTTACAAAATTGCCGTTTCCCCCTTGAAATAATTTCCTTGATATGTTATTATTTTAACAGAGATTTTTTAAGGAGCTGTAAGTTTGAAAATTATAGGGAATCCCTTAAGTTTCAATTTATTTTTTGTGTACAAGATTAAGTAAAGGAGCTCAAAAAAATGAACGAATGCAAAAAAGATTTTACAAAGGGCGCATTTGTAGGGATCGAACTGGGTTCTACCAGGATAAAGGCGGTTCTTACCGACAGCAGCCTTGCCCCTGCGGCAAGTGGTGAATATACGTGGGAAAACCGTTACGAGAACGGTTATTGGACATATTCCCTGGATGACATACACACGGGATTCAGGAAATGCTTCGGGCAGCTTGCGGAAAATGCCAAAGCCGCATACGGCATTACTCCGGATAAATTTACGGCTATGGGCATTTCCGCCATGATGCACGGGTATATGGCTTTTGACAGGGATGGCAATTTGCTCACCCCGTTCAGGACATGGCGCAACACCACGGCAGCCGAGGCGGCAGCGGAGATGTCAAAAGCGCTTGATTTCAACATTCCCGCCCGCTGGAGCGCTGCACACTTGTATCAGGCAATTTTGGACGGCGAGGAGCATTTGCAGCGGATCGCACATATTACGACACTGGCGGGATACATAAACTATCGCCTTACAGGTTACAGGGCTGTGGGAATCGGCGAGGCCTCGGGGATTTTCCCCGTAAAGGACGGAGATTACGACAAGGAGCGCTTGAATAAATTTCAGCAGATGATAAAGGACAGGGGGTATGATCTTGATCTGCGTGAGATTCTGCCGCCAATTAAAACCGCAGGAACAGAGGGTGCAGTTCTTACGGAGGACGGAGTAAAATTCATTGACCCCAACGGGCTTACGGGAATAAAAAGCGGCTTGCCTCTCTGCCCTCCCGAAGGTGATGCGGGTACGGGTATGACTGCTACAAATTCGGTGCTGCCGGGAACGGGAAATATTTCGGCGGGAACTTCCGTTTTCTCTATGCTGGTCGCAAAGCAGCCGTTGAAAGGCGTTTATCCCGAGATAGATATTGTGGCTACTCCCGACGGTGCGCCTGCTGCCATGGTTCACTGCAACAACTGCTGCTCCGAGCTGGACGCATGGGTGAATATGTTCGGGGAATTTGCCGAGCTTATGGGAATATCTCCCGATAAATCAAAACTTTATAATACTCTTTACGATAATGCGATGGCTGCGGATAATACCTGCGGCGGCGTTTGCGCCTGTAATTTCCTTTCCGCCGAGCCTGCGGCGGGGGCCGGGAAGGGAAGTCCGTTATATTTCAGGACTCCGGGCAGCAAGCTGGATCTGGGTAATTTCTTTCGTGCACAGCTGTATTCCGCTGTGGCGGCTCTTAAAATAGGTATGGATATTCTCTTTGACAATGAAGATGTTACTGCCGAGGAATTGACGGGGCACGGAGGCTTTTTCAAAACGGCGGCAGGCCGGCAGGTAATGGCAGACGCCCTCGGAACAAAGGTTTCCACTATGACAACAGCAGGGGAGGGCGGCGCATGGGGAATGGCGCTCCTTGCGGCATTTATGGTAAAGGGGGGCGGAAAAACACTGGGAGAATGGCTTGGCAAAGATGTTTTTGCGAAAAGCGAGAAGGTCACCGTTTCTCCCGACAGGGGCGGCGCAGAGGGTTTTGCCGAATTTATGAAGCTTTACCGCAAAGGTCTTGCCGTTCAGAATGCTGCAGGAGAGGCAGCGGACAGTTAACCGAATTTATATATAATCAGGAGGAAATTTTAATATGCTGGAAAATTTAAAGCAAGAGGTATTGGAGGCAAATCTGCTGCTGCCACGGTACAAGCTCGTTACCTTTACTTGGGGGAATGTTTCCGCTGTGTGCAGGGAAGAGGGGGTTATGATAATTAAGCCCTCGGGAGTGGAATACGATAATATGACGGCAGGGGATATGGTGGTTGTAAGCCTTGAAACGGGCGAGACCGTTGAGGGAAAATACAAGCCCTCCAGCGACACGCCGACGCATCTGGAATTATACCGCAATTTTGAAAATGTCGGGGGAATTGTACATACCCACAGCCGTTGGGCGACCTCCTTTGCTCAGGCAGGGCGGGGGATAATACCCATGGGCACGACTCAGGCGGATTATTTTTACGGTGAGATTCCCTGCACCCGCAGTATGACCCCTGCCGAAATAAAAGGGGAGTATGAAAAGGAAACAGGCAGCGTTATAATTGAGACTTTTAAGGGTATTGATCCGCTGACCATTCCCGCTGTTCTTGTGAAAAGCCATGGACCTTTTACCTGGGGGAAAAATGCCGCTGAGGCTGTTCACAATGCGGTGGTGCTTGAGGAAGTCGCCTTTATGAATTATCATGCAATGACCTTAGAGCCTTCGGTGGGAAAAATGCAGCAGGAGCTTCTTGACAAGCATTATTTGAGAAAGCACGGCGCTAATGCCTATTACGGGCAGAACTAATCTATAGACAAAAAATCCGGCAGAGAATATTCTCTGACCGGATCTTGTTTTATTTCACGATTTTGACCGCTTTCTTGCAGCAAACATTACGAAAGTAAAGGACAGTAACTGACCTATCAAGATCCTTACGATCTGCATACTGTCGGCTTCATTATTTGAAACCACATGCAGTATATTTGTTACGATAATATTATTAAACAAGTGATCGCCAAGTCCCATCCATAGTGTTCCTGTCATTTTATACAGTAACGACCATTTTATGCTCATAATTCCTGCCAATATGATATATCCGATACCCATAACCAATAAATTAACAGGTGTGGTGTTCCTGTCTATGTAATCCCTTAACGGCATGACCCAGTGCCATATCCCGAATAAAAAAGCAATCAGGAGAACTGCACGAATAAAGGAGAGCTTTTCGGAAAGAATTTTCGTAAATAAGCCACGAAATAACCCCTCCTCCATCCAGACATTAATAATGTTGAATATCAAACATAAAATAATAAAATGAATACCCTTATGCTTTACCGTTTCTCCGTTTAATGAAAAACCGCTTATATAGAAGGATAAAGATACATTTCGGTTGATATGATAAAGAATCAGGCATTCTATTGAATAAGCTATGATAAAACAACATAAACCCAATACAAGCCCTTTCACAATACCCGAAACTATCTTGTCCTTTGTAAATCCAATATCTTTCCGGCTGTAATGAAGCAAATAAAGAAGAATGGTCAAAATAATGATCCCAAAAACCTTATGCAGGAAGTTTTCTGCTAAGATCGTCTCATCTGTCCTTATTTCAAAATATTCGATAAATCTGGCAAAGCTGCATATGCAAAATATTATTATGCAGCTTAGTATCGGGCGGTTTTTTATATTCTTTTCCATTCGTCCTCCAACAACACAAGGGAAATGTTTTTTATATACTATTTCTTCGCCCTGAACCCTGCCGCCACAATATCAGGACCGGAATTTGCCGCAACTGCGCCGCCTACCTGAAAATGAATATCCACAGGGGGATAGCCCAAACGCTTTGTAAGCTCTTCCTTTGCTTCCTCAGCCCTTTTCTTGTCACGCCCCGCAATTATAATATAGGGGGAGTCTTTTTCTATCCGCTGGCAGGTAATGTCCGCAAGCTTTGAGACAACATTTGCGTCACCTCTTGCCTTGGCGCTTACCTTGGTGGATTCTCCCGAAAGCAGGATAACCGGGCGCAGTCCCATAAGCTCTCCCGCAAAAGCGGCGGCGGCGCTTATTCTGCCGGATTTTTTAATATACCTCAGAGTATATGCAGCAAGATAGACCTCGCAGCAGCTGAACCAGTCATTTAAATATTTTTCTATTTTCTCCGGGTCTGTGCCCTCCTTTGCCATTCTTGCAGCCTCGATAACGGGATATCCGTAGCAGCCCGAATAGGTAAGAGAGTCAAAGAGGCGGATATTTACTTTTTTGGCAAGCTCAGGGTTTTCATCCGCAAAATTATTTTTGGCTGTACAGGCGTTTGAATAGGTGGCAGAGCCATAGGAATTTATGGAAATATAAAAGATATCCGTATACCCGTCCTCAGCGTACTTTTTGAAAATATCCTCAAAATCAAACACAGTCAGCTGTGAATGTACGGGCAGCGTGGGACAGGCGTCGATCAGATCGTAATATTCATCTGCGGGAATGTCCCTGTCGTAAAAGCTTTTTTCTCCGACGGTAATGGGAAAGCATCGTATGTCGATATCGTATTTTTCCTCAAATTCCTTTGGAATATCACTGGCGGAATCGGTGATTATTTTGATCTTGCTCATTTTTTCAAATCCTTTCATATGTTAAATTTATTCCCATTTATATTTAGTGAGCTCGCCCCTATCCTCCAAATCGGGGTAGCCCCACTGCCTGAGTGCCTCATAGACTGCAATTGCTGCGGAATTGGATAAGTTAAGGCTTCGCAGGGTACTGCGCATGGGTATTCGCACGCATTTATCGGGATTGTCGTGCAGCAGATTTTCATCAAGTCCTTTGTCCTCCCTGCCGAAGATCAGAAAGGAATTATCGGGGTAGGAGACCTCCGAAAAATTCTGTTTTGCCTTAGTGGTAAAGAAGAAAAATGCGCCGCCTTGATTTTTCAGGAAGAAATCCGTGAGGTTCTCATAATAGTATATCTCTAGTTTGTCCCAATAATCAAGTCCCGCTCTTTTAAGCTGCCTGTCGCTTATTTCAAAGCCCAGAGGCTTTACAAGGTGCAGCGCCGCTCCTGTAACAGCACAGGTGCGGGAAATATTTCCCGTGTTCTGAGGGATCTGCGGTTCAACAAGAACAATATTTATTCGGGACATTCTGCCCACATCTCCTTTTTATAGGGTCTCATATCCGCATAAGTTCGGGCGGCTCATTAAGAATTGCAGGCAGCGTTCAAAGCTTATGCCCTCTCTGGGGTCGGTGCTGTAGCTGTAGGTGGTTTTTATGGCAAGCTCCAGAAATTCCGCTGCACGGTTCATGGCAATGGGCAGGCTGTCACCTGTTAGCAGCGACCCTGTAAGCACCGAAGCAAAAGCGTCCCCCGTTCCGGGATAGCCCGCATTTACCTGTACATACGGCACTTTCCAGAACTTGTTGTTTTCCCTGTCAAAGCCCACATTGCAGCAGCCTCCTGCGTAATAGACACTGGTGATGACTACCGTCTTCGGTCCAAGCTCCGAAAGTCTTGCCAAAAGGCTTTTTATTTGTGAGGATGACTGAGGGATAAGTCCAGGGTCTTCTCCCAGCAAAATGGCGGCCTCGGTCATATTCGGGGTAATGATATCCGCAACTGCGGCAAGCTCGGACATTCTTTGACGAAGCTCGGCAGTACAAGTTTTGTAGGGCTTGCCGTGGTCTGCCATAACAGGGTCGACCACCTTTAGCGCATTGGGGAAACTGGAAAAAAATTCAAGACAATGGTCGATCTGTCCTGTGGAGGCAAGAAATCCGCTGTATACACAGTCAAAGTCCAGCTTTAATTTTTTGTAATGGGCTAGGGCAGGGGAGATGTAGTCGGTAAGATCTCTCATCACGACCTCTCCGAATCCGCCTGTATGTGTGGAAAGCACTGCTGTAGGCACGGGGCAGACCTGTATTCCCATTGCCGACATTATAGGCAGTATCACCGTAAGCGAACACCGCCCCACTCCTGATAAATCGTGTATTGCCGCAACACGGATATTGTTGTTCATATTCAAATTTTTACCTCCCGCTGATTAGTCTTTTGCACCAAAAATACGCTGAAACTTAGGGGCTGTTCCCGCTATGTTTCAAACCTGCTCCTTTCCGCCTCCGCATTCTACCTCAATAAAATGCTTCAGACAGCTATACCTCAGATTTTTTCGGCAGTTTTTCACCATTTTATCCACAACCGATCCCACCCCTACTATTATAAGCAGCTTTTTCGCCCTTGTCACCGCCGTGTAAAGGAGATTGCGGTAACAAAGCTTGTCAAACCCTTCCAAAAGCGGGATAACCACTGCCGTAAATTCGCTGCCCTGACTTTTGTGGACTGTTACTGCATAAGCAAGCTCCAGTTCTTCCAGGAAATCATAAGAATATTCTGCGACACGTCCGTCAAAGTCTATCACAATGGAATTGTCCTGTTTTTTCACCTGTACGATCGTACCAATATCGCCGTTGTATATCCCTGCGCCCTTTTCGGTTCCCTTTGTCCACGGAATATCGTAATTGTTTTTCACCTGCATTACCTTGTCACGGCAGCGGAATGTGACCCCTGCCGCCTTTATTTCTCCTCTGTCCTTTGACGGGGGATTCAGCCGCTGCTGCAGGGCGCTGTTCATTTCCGCTGTGCCTACAGGCCCTTTGCGGGAGGGGCAAAGCACCTGTATATCGTCAAAGGAGGAAAAACCGTAAGCCGTAGGAAGTCTGTTGCTGCAAAGATCGGCCACAGTAAACAGTATATCCTCGGCATTACCTCTTGGCATAAAGAAGAAATCGCATTCGCCGTTTTCATCGGGCTTTCCCGATAGATCGGGCTTATCTCCATGGACTATTTTATGTGCATTGGTGATAATGCGGCTGTGCTGTGCCTGTCTGAATATTTCCGTCAGCGCCACCACCGAAAGCCGCTTGCTTTCTATCATTCCTTTAAGCACATCTCCCGCCCCCACAGAGGGCAGCTGGTCGCTGTCGCCCACCATAATAAGACGGCAGGAAAGCTTCATTGCCCGCAGCAGCGATTCAAAAAGCAGCGTGTCCACCATGGACATCTCATCAATTATTATAACATCGCAGTCCAGCGGATTTTGTTCATTGTGCCTGAACTTTGTATCGGTATCGCTTGAAAATGCGACCTCTAAAAGACGGTGTATCGTCTTTGCGCTGTAACCCGTAAGGTCGGAAATTCTTTTTGCCGCCCTGCCTGTGGGGGCTGTTATGCACACCTTCATGCCCTTTTTTACATAAAGGGAAATTATGGCTTTAAGGGCAGTGGTCTTTCCTGTGCCCGGACCTCCCGTAAGTATAAGAAATCCCTTTGAAAGCGCCAGAGAAATAGCATCCCGCTGTTTTTCGGCGTAGGTAATGCCTTTGGTATTTTCTTCCTTTTCGATAAGCTTTCTGTAATCAGTTCCCGTGTCCTTAAAGCAGTCGTTCATTACCGAAAGCCGTGAAGCGATATACTGCTCCGCTCTGAAATAATCCGTAAGAAAAACAAAATCCCGTTCATTTTTTTTATAAACAGTGATCTTTTCTTCCTCACAGGCAGCCTCAATGCTTTCCCCGATAATATCCTCACCAACGCCCAGAAAAGCCGAGGCGGTATTTATCAGCTTGTCCATGGGCAGGCAGGTGTGGCCGTTGCGGGCGTTGGTTTCAAGAATATAGATTATTCCTGCGCTGACCCTGCCGTAGCTGTTCCGTGGTATCTCCATCTTGTCCGCCATTTGCTCCGCTTTTGAGAAATCCAGCTCCACTGTGCACAGTACATAAGGGTTGGACTTTATCATTTCCGTGGAAAACTGCCCCCATTTTTTCCATGCCGAAACCGCTATCGAGGGGGATATGCCATATCCCGTAAGGAATATCATAAGCGTCCTTACCCCAAAGATACGCTGAAATTCCCGTGAAATTTCCTCCGCCTTGTCCGCCGACATTCCCTTGACCTTGACGAGCTCACGTGGATTTTTTTCCATGACTTCCAGTGTGTGTTCACCGAATTCATCCACCAACCTGGTTGCCATTGTAGGTCCAATTCCCTTTATAGCCCCCGAGGAAAGGTATTTTTTAATGGCTGTGACTGTAGCGGGCATTTTTCTTTCGCAGACCTCTCCCCGAAACTGCTCCCCGAATTTCGGGTGAGATACATATTTCCCCGTTACCCGCAGTTCCTCCCCCTCATCAATAGACCCCAGCTCTCCCACCACCGTAACAGGTGCGCCCCCCGTGTCCAGCTCCAGTACAATATAGCCGTTCCGCTCATTGCAGAACAGAACCGAATCTACCACGCCCTCTATTTTTATCAGCTCATTTTCAGCCATTTTTACTTCTCCTTTGATAAAGTGCAGGTCACATCCGGCAGTGACGGAGGATTGTTTCCCGAAAAATTTCAGGGTCGGCAATGCTTTCTTTTGGTATCATTTCTGGAATTATCTCCATATTGTCTCTTTCACCGAAAAATCGGCGGCATATCTCCAAGGTCTCCTCATCTGCGCCCAAATCAAAAAGCAACAGCTTGCCCCCGCAGACTGCGCTTGCCGCTTCACGCAGCCTTATTTCCACGTCGTTCATTTCCTTTGTAAGCGGGATGATCAAAATAAAACCCTGCTTATCCGAAGATGTTCGTAAGTTTTCCCAAAAAGCAAAAATCACTGCAGCCACAAAAATCAAACCTACTATAATCAGCAACATAAGAATACACCAACCTTTGATGTATAATATGCCTTTTTCCCGAAAAATGTTAAAATTTACGCCTGTTTTCTTATAATTGCACCTTTGGGAAATATTTTTCCTGTGTGATTTTCCATAGAAAATTTCATAGCTGCATGACAGGTGTTTTCTATTGCAGTTCCCCCTTCATCAAGCATTTTTTCTGCCGTGATTTTTTCGGGTGATGACAGGGGAGCGAGTATCTCAAGATTATCCCCCTCAAAAAATTTATTCCGCTGCTCCGCATAAATCCGCTCATTCGTGCATTCCGTAACCACGGCGCAAACGTCCCATTCTCTGATATATCCTCCGTTGTCATAGGTCTGTACCGCCGCATCAGGGTCGGATGGGGATGTGAAATAAAATCCCGTACAGTAGTCCCTGTGGCTCACCTTGAAAACTTCCTCCCGAATGCTATCGGGCAATTTATAATTATCAGGATTTTTCTGCAGAAAATCTACCGCTTGTCTGTAAGCATTTGTAACCACCGAAACATAATAAGCCGACTTCGCCCGCCCTTCAATTTTAAAGGACGTAACACCCGCCGCTGTCAGCTTGTCAAGATGATCTATCATGCACATATCTTTTGCATTTAATATATATGCTCCATTCTCATCCTCGTCAATAGGGAAGAACTGTCCCGGTCGGGTCTCCTCCATAAGGCTGTATTTCCACCTGCAGGGCTGAGCGCATTGCCCTCTGTTCGGGTCACGCCCGGTAAGATACTGACTTAACAGACACCTGCCCGAAAAGGAAACGCACATAGCTCCGTGCACAAAGCATTCAAGCTCCAGTTCCATAGGGGTCTTTTCACGTATTTCACGAATTTCTTCAAGACTGAGCTCTCTTGCCAGTACCACACGGCTTGCTCCCATATTGTAAAGTTCTGCCGCAGCAGCATAATTTACAATACCCGTCTGAGTGGACATATGGATGGGCAGACGGGGAGCATATTTTTTGCAAAGCCCCATAATCCCCATATCCGCAATAATAACAGCATCCACGCCGCATTCGTCCGCATTGCGGATAAATCTCTCAAATTCGGCTATCTCGTTATTTCTCGGCAGTGTATTACAGGCAAGATGAACCTTTACTCCATTTTTATGGGCATACCGGACTGCATCCCCCAAAGCCTTTTCGTCAAAATTTTTAGGTCCTGCCCGCATTCCGAAAACATTTCCTGCCAGATAAACAGCGTCCGCTCCGAAATCAACAGCCGCCTCCAGCCGCTCACGGTCGCCCGCAGGGGCAAGCACTTCCAAATTTTCGTATAACATTTTTTTCCACTCCGTTAATTAGACGTTCACACCAAAGGTACGCTGAAACTTAGGGGCTTACCGCTAACTTTCAAACTTTCACCTTTCAGTATCGGGAAATGCCTGTCCGGATTTTCGGCATTTTGATTTTATGTAATTTGTATCTTATATCCTCGGATAATTGCAATGCTGACTTTTTCGTAAAATGTCTGACTGTTATCTCAGCCCCGCAGTTACCAGATTCTGTTCATGCTGGGCAAGGGTTTCCGCAAAATAGAATTCTCCGGTCTGCAAATTCGAGCAGAAGAAATAATAATCCGATTCACCCGGGTAAAGCACTGCTTCAATTGCGTCAAGTCCGGGGCTGCAAATAGGTCCGGGAGGCAGACCGCTGCCCTTGTATGTATCATAAGCGTCGCAAATGGACTGGGAATAGATCTCAAGTCCCGCCGCCACCACGTCTCTCGCATATCCCGAGGTCGGGTCGGACTGCAAAAGCGGGAATGTTTCCGGGTCGTTCAGTCTGTTATGGAAAACGGATGCCACCATTTTCATATCACGGGGTTTTGACGCCTCTCTTTGCACAATAGAAGCCAGCGTCATAACCTCCTCCAATGTCATGTCCATATCTTCCATACGTCCGTAGTAGTCGGGTGTTACCCTGTAATCAAAGTTTTTGAATACCTTCTTGACCACATTCAAGGGATCCTCATCAAGGTAAAATTCATATGTGTCCGGGAAAAAATACCCCTCCATTTTGTAATATTTATTTGCGCTGCTTTTTACCCTGCTTTCAAAATTAAAGCCGAATTCGGCAGAATTTATTGTCCTTATAAATTCGTCCGCCTTGCATACTCCCGCTTCCTCCAGTTTTGCAGCAGCATCGTCCAGTCTTATGCCCTCAGGGAATGTCAGAGTGACGAATTCTCTCGGATTAATCGGTTCCTGCTGCAATTCCTCAATAAGGTCGCCGTAGGTCATATTGGGGTTTACCTTGTGAACTCCCGCCATAAAAGTGCCGTCCGCACCTTTCATTTTGGAAATAACACGGAACAGTGTGGGATTTTCGATTATTCCCTCATGCTCCAGCAGATTTGCAATGGCCTCCGTTCCCGAATTTTCGGGAATTTCCACCGTAAATTCCGTGTCCTCCCTGCTGATTCCCAGCATTTCCTTGGCAATTCCCAGAACTCCCACTGCGCTGAGTACCGCCACCGATATGACCAGAGTCACCATTATCAAAGCAAAAATGAGCCTTCCGTGAGAACGCTTGCGGCGCTTCTTGCGGTTACGTTCTTCTTTCAGCCGCAGCCTCTCCGCACGTTTTTCCTCGGATTCCCCGCCGTCATCATATTCCTGATCCTCGTCATATTCTTCATAGCTTTCCGAATCGTATTCCTGCCCGTCGTCATCATTCGCAGCAACAGCATATTCTTCGTTATTATCCGACTCTTCTTCGGCGGAATTATCGGCATTGTTGACATTGCTTTCACTGTCGGTAATTTCATCCTCAGACGAAAAAATAACTATCTCCTTTGAATTTTCCTCATTGTCGAAATCGTCTTCCTCATTTATATCCCCTTGGGGGAAGAAACCGCTTCCCTCCGCAAAAATAAGGTCGGCGTTATTTTCATCATCGGGTCTTATTTTGTTGTCATCCATTTTATCATCTGCCTTTCACGTTATTTTTCTTAAATATTTTTCCGTCACAAGCATATCCGCCTCAATGTCGAACCGACCGTGAATAAGCCTGTTGCAGGTGCAGGCGCAGTAGCATATCCCCATTTTGAAAAGCTTGGGATGAGCCGATAAAAACCTGTCATAATAGCCCTTTCCGTAGCCCAGTCTGTATCCGTACATATCAAATCCCAGCCCCGGAATAATACATAAGGCAGTTTCAAAGGCATACGCCTTGACACACTTTTCGGGAACAGGCTCCAACACCCCGAATGTGCCCTTTTCCAGGTCGTCAAGGCTTTTTATAAAGTAAAAGTCCATATCTCTTGTGCCGTCAATGCAGCGGGGGACCGCCACCCGCTTTTTTCGTGCAATGGATTCCTTTATAAGCTCTCTCGTATCCACTTCAATATCGGTGGAAACATAGGTCAGTATTATCTGTGCACTTTCATACTGCCCCGAAGCAAGTATCCGCTCCAGTATTCTTCTGTCCCTGTCGGCCTTGTCGTTATGGGACATATCCGTGCGTATTTTTCTGTACTTTGCCCGAAGCTCCTTTTTATATTCCCTTATGTCCGTTACTCCTGCGGATGCGGGATCATCTCCGTTCAAATATCCCATACAATGCTTCCCGCCACTTTCTTAGCCTTTTCCTCGCCTTTTAACGCTGCAATAAGCTCATAGGAAAATTCCAGCGAAGCACCCGCCCCTCTGCCTGTGATGAATATCCCGTCTCTTACCGCAGGCACATTCTGAATGAGCGCCCCATGCAGCTTAACTTCAAATCCGGGGTAGCAAACGGCCTTTTTGCCGTCCAGAAGTCCTTTGAGTCCCGGCACAGAGGGCGCAGCGCAGATTGCTCCCACAAATAAGCCCTTTTCCACGCAGTAGTCGATCATCTCATCAACACGTTTGCTGGCAATAAGGTTGTCTACGCCGACCTTGCCTCCGGGCAATACTATCATCTCCAGCCCCTCGCAAACAGCGTCCTTCAGCTCAATGTCGCATATCATGGGGATATTGTGTGAGCTTGTCACTGTTTTTCCGGTAACTCCCACCGTAACAACCTCGCAGCCGCTGCGGCGCAGCAGATCAATAGGCGCAACAGCTTCTGTTTCTTCAAATCCGTCTGCAAGAAAAACGTATACCATAACCAATCAATTCCTTTCATATTTTTTCAAATTAATTCTGTCTTTTTCTCGGTTGTCCGACAAAGTCATTAAGAGGAAACAGCTGTCCTCCCTCAAATTTTACTTGAAACAAACCGTGTATTTTTCCAAAAGAAACGCAGGATGATAGGATCTTTTTGCTTTTCTGAGCCCCTCTATCCCCAGATCCTCCTCACGGTTAATATACCTCAGTTCATGCGGTACGCTTTTTGCAAAGAAATTGTTTATTGCAGGATAAGCCCCCGCAATATCAGCCTCCGCCTTTTCAATGTGGACTCCCATGGTGTCGCTGTTTATCCGCTCGCCTACAGTAAAAGCAATAAGCCTGCCGCCCTGCCGCAGAACTCCGCCCGTAAGCCCCAGTTCGTCAAAATTTTCAAAATATGTGTTTATGGCAAACTGCTCGCAGACCTTTGAAAAATCATCATATCCGCTGTCACGGCTGTAGCCTGCCGCCGCATAAGTAATGCAGTCGTCAAAGTCCTTTTCCGTCAATGAACTGTATACACAGTCCTCGGTAAGCTTTTTCAAGTGATTACGCTTCGCATGATATTTTTTCCCTGCAAGCTCTGCCAGGTCGTCCCGATTGTAAACATAATCCCAGCTTCCCTCGTCGCAGGAAACCTCAAAGGAATCTTCACCGAAGAGTTCCTTCAGCATAGGAAGCTGCTTTGTTGTCACCGATCCCACCGTAAGGGGGACGCCAAAGCTTTCGGAAACCTTTTTCATTTCCCCGAAAAGCTCTTTGTAATCACCCCGTCCCGCAGGAAAGGTAAAATAGGGCTTTTCCTTGTCAAGTCCCGAACAGGAAATGTAAAAGTCATTCCAAACGGTAATTTTCGTGCCGTACATACGCCGCCAGGCAAGATTGTTTGCAAAACAGTACTCGCAGCCTCTGAAATCCGAATATGCCAGACGTTTGTCAATTTCTGCCTTGTCGGCAAGCTCTGCCACCTTAAATTCAAGCATTATATAACCTCGCTGATAATTCCAAGAAGTTCTTTTGTCATTTCCTCGGGAGTTTTTTCTCTGCCATCCTCGTCTGCGCAGCCTACCACCGACCAGGATTGCCTCTTAGCCGCATACAGCGCAGCCTTGCGGCAGCAGCGCATATAATCCATGTTGCTTTCGTGAATGTCTTTTTTGCTCTCGTCCCCATTATACCGCCCGGTAAGCCGCTTTGCGGAAAGCTCGGGGGTAATGTCAAGGAAAATTATCTTATCGGGGCGGGGAAGCGCCAGGCGTTCATATTCAAAGTCATCCAGCCACCGCAGGAACTCATCCCATTCTCCCTCGGGCAGCTTCGGGCATTGATGGACCGCATTTGATGAAACATACCTGCTGGCAAGTATTACGTCCCCATCACTGTAATCCTTTTCCCAGTAAAGCTTGAAGCTTGCATATCTGTCCGCCGCATAAAAGCAGGAGGCAGCATAAGCGTTTACATCGGCAGCATTTTCGGAAAATTCCCCACCCAGATACATCTTCACCAAAGCTGCCGAGGGCTTGTCATAATCGGGAAAGCTAATGCCACGGACTTTCAGTCCTTTTTCCGTCAGCATCTCCAGAAGTCTTTCGTGCTGTGTGGTCTTGCCGCAGCCGTCCAATCCGTCAATAACAATAAGTCTGCCCTTTTTATCCATAGGGAAACACCGCTTCTTCCTGCTTTACATTTTATACCTATATATTATATCATATTTTCCTCTTTCAGTCAATGTTTTTTTTGTTAATTTTTACGGATTTTACATAATTTTGGATAAGAACCGATGCGCAGTATCACTATTTCAAACGCATAAGTTCACATTCATTATAATTTTGTATTTAATTTTCAATTATTTAAATAATAATATTGGCATTATGTTATCAGTAAACATAATGCAATACTTTTTCCATTGCGGTTTCACTATAAATAATATTATATATATTTTTAACATAGTTGTCAAGTATTCCGAAAACTGTTATTGAAATTCCGAGATGTTATATCTATAATTCATTAAAAGCAGGGGAGCACGGCGATATTCATAACCTAAAACTTTAACAATATTTGATTATAAATAATTTTACTAATGCTGCATACATTTAATGTAAATCATTTATTAATTTATAAAACATATTTGTAAAAAAGACTTGACAAACAGAAAATTTTATGCTAAAATATTTTTTGTAAGAATTTGCCGATCTATTTTATTATATAAATTAGATTAAAAAGAGCATTTTCTAAATTAAGATTAAGCCGGTATGATGGAATTGGCAGACGTAGCGGACTCAAAATCCGCCGGTTTCACGACCGTGTCGGTTCGACCCCGACTACCGGCACCACAAAGCTGGGTAGATACATCTTCTGTATCTGCTTAGTCTTTGTGGCTATGAATTTCGCATAATGTAAGTTATGCGAAATTAGATTTGCTTTTTTACTTTGAACTTTACTTTGAACGAGGCCTCGGCTGCATTGGAGCGATTTGAAGCGCTTGGAATGACGAAGGAAGCAAAGGCTGCGATCAAAGCGAAAATCAATCTATATATTGCATAAAGGCGGTTTTATTATCTGCGGGCTTTTCCTTGGTACGAACAGGTCGGGACGTGAATCTGCGGTACATCTTACGACGGTAAAGTTTTACTGTAGGAAAACTGTCATAACTGATAAGTACAGGGGCGGAATCACTCCCTCGGTCACATTGCCGTATATGTGAGAGCCTCGGAAATGATTTTCAAATGCCTCTGGCGGTTTTCTATTAGATGCTTTCCTTGATCATTTCAAGTGCGGCATTCAGAGTGTTATCCCATTCAAGGCGGTTTTCATAGGTATAAGGATCGCCGCCTCGGGAGGATATTTCATATGCACGCTGCGCTGCATTTTCATCAAGAGGGATATAATGATCCGGTGCTGTTCCGTAAACGGAATTATTTGTTCCGTCAAGATTAAAAAGCAGTGACGGATTGTAGGAAAAAATCAGCTTGCTGTACGGCAGCTTATCAATACTGTATTCGATCCCACGTCCCTCGCCCATAGTGTTTGTGCCGATAACCGTTCCCAATTTCCCGGATTTTACCGTATCCGCAAAAGTGTCCGCTGCCGATGCAGTTTGGTTTGAGATGAGCAGATAAACATTCGGGGAATAACCGCCGCTGCCCTTGTAATCCCAGATATCCGCCGAATAAATATAAGGATTATTATCCCCCGTAACATCGGGATATTTTTGCTTGTTAAACACATCTTTGAAATACGAACCGATCTCATAATCAAAGGTAATATGATTGTTTTTATTTGTCCAAAGGCGGTAAGCTTCATATTCCATTCTGATATCATCGGGGAAAAATTTCCCGTAAAAATAATCCGTCAGAAAAGAAATATGCCCGCCCCCGCACATTCTGAGGTCAATTATTACATTTTCACAGCCTGATATTTCCGAAAGTGCCTCATCGCAGAAATTCTGAGCGTCTACATCAAATACTGTGATATTTACATAGCCTGTGTCGTTTTCTCTGTCATAATAAGTATAGCAAATTTCCGAAAGCACAGATATGTCTTCCGCTGCCGTTTCTTCTGGATTTTTGGCATATACACCGTAAAATGCCAGCACAGCATCTGCGCAAAAATCCAGATACATATTCTTTTCACAGAGCTCATTATCCGCTGTTTCAAGCTTTATATTTACTTCCCGTGACAAATTGCTTACAGGCAAATCATATAAATTAAATCCGCTGCGAAAGGGTTTGCTGTTTCCGAAGTCATACTGTATCTTATTGTAAAAAATTTCCGATCTGATATAATCATGCACGGAGATACCCTCAATTTCCAAAATCCTTGAATTATCCGCAGGGATAATATAACCATTGTTTTTATAACTGCATTCAATTAAGGCAGCTTTGGAATATTCCTCTCCCGCTTTGATAAGCTCGTTTTCATAATCCGCTGTACGTCCCGCCAGCTCTTTATCGGAAAGAGGCTCTAAGTCACCCCGCTCTGCGCCGTAGCAAAAGGAAAAAATGCTGTAATATTCGGGTGGCTGAATGTAAGTGTGGCAGCTTGGAATATCCGATAAAATTGACGACATTGCCCCATAAAATTCCACATTGCTTTCACATTTTTCAATTTCCGATAAATACATATTTTTTCTGTCTGCAAAGCTGTAGCCGTAAAGCTCCTTAAAATCATCAATTACAGGGGAATTTTGGGTAATCGTTTTAAAGGCAGTTTCAAAATCCTTGACAATTTCTCTTTTTGTAAGGTCTTTATGAACGGTTTCGGAGATTATAAATCCGGTAACGATCAATTCGTCGTTTTCGACACGTTCGGGGCTAATATTTGTATAATAATTGTATGCCATAAGTGCTGTTATAAAATTATCGGGAAATACAAAAATATCAAGAACCGCAAAACCCGTCAGAGCAAGTATAAGAACCGCTGTAAAAAGTCCGATAATAATTTTACGAATTTTCTTTGCCATATTGTTTACCTCATAGGTTAAAATAAAGGGGGCTGTAAAAACCCCCCTTTGTATAGTATACATCTTCTGTTATCGGCATTTAAAATTAAAGATATGGATTATCAATGCCGTCAAAATAGAAGCTGATATTAATAAGAACAGGATCGCTGCCGTCATCGGGGGCTCGGAAATTTAACAATAAAATGCTCTTGCCTGTATTTTTATCATAATATTGTATTAGTTCAAAAGTCCTCTCGGTTTCGTAGCTTTTTTCATGTCTGTAATCCGGTTCGCCAAGGGCGGCTGTTACTTCATTCAGGGTTGCACCGAAGGTTATGCCGTTGATATAAATTGAGTCCAGACCCATGCTTGTTTCTCCGTTGTTGTAACATAATATTTCTTTAATGGGAGTATCGGCGGTAAGATTTTTTTCTGTAACGTCAAAATCAAAACCAACAATAAGATATTTATCTAAATTATATCCGTTTGTTGTGGATAAAAAACAGCTTGGCCTTGTGCTGTCGTCATAGTCAAAAAAGCTGCCGTAAGGATAGCAATAGTCCGTGCCGAATGCACGCAGATTAAGGGGAAGATCAAGAGGCACATTATCAATGCTGCTTGCTGCTGCAAGCTCCTCTGCTGTCCAGCCGCCCTCGGGGACAGGGGCGACCGTCGGCTCGGTCAAGCGCTCTCTCCCCGGTTCATCAGGTAAGGCGCAGCCCCCAAAGAGCATTGCCGTCAGCAGCGCTGCCGCAAATATGCGTGGTATATATCGTTTTTCTTTTTTCATAAGTAACACACTCCTTTTACATTGTAATCCCGGGTTCGGCGGATACAGGGGCACGGCGGGAGAAGATAATACCCAGAACCGACGCAATTATCCCTATTATGATGAATGCAGCGCAGCCCCGGAATATATTGCCGCTGATAACTTCATTGGTGCGCATTCCCAGTATTTTCATTATGGCGTGACCTATTTCCGAAAGCTTTTGATCGGAATCGATACCGTGCATTTCCCAGTTTGCGCAGATACCGCCCCCAATGGCCAGTACAGCCACGGGAACTCCGATGCTTAGATAAACAGCGACCTTTCGGGGGAAGAGGGAGTAAAGCGAGCAGAACATAAATCCAAAGAGAGCGGCTGCCCACATCATAAAAGACCCTACAATGAAAATCTGAAGGTTAAATATAAATGCAGGCATAGTTCCCCACATAGCTATATTCCAGACGGGGCCGTAGGCAAGGTCGATCAATAATATGCTCTTGCCTGCATTTATAAGCTCATAAAGCCATGTAAGGAGCATACATTCTCCCATCATTACAAAGGCAGTAATGCCGTAAGCGGTTATCTGGGCAAGTGCGGAGGTTTTTCGGGAAACTCCGCAGGCTGCGGCAGTGTTGTAAAATTCAAAGCTTTTTGTAAGTCCGAAAATAGCCAATACCAATATTGCCAGCGCATCAATGCCCACCAATGCGAACATAGACGAGTCAAGCCACACCTGACTGCTTGTGCGCAGCATCAGTATAATATAAGTAATTATCTGGTTTCCCAAAAAATATAACGGCAGGATAAGCCATGCTTTGGACATTTGGTAAATGCAGTAGCGAAGCATTCCGATATAAGAGCGTTTTTTCATTTATCATCATTCCTTTCCGTTGTTTTCATTTGTAAGGCAGACGAACATATTTTGCAGGCTGAGAGGGGTAATTTCCAGGCCCTGTGTATTTCCTGCGGGCTGTCCCTTTATGCTGACTGTTTTAAGTCCGCCTATGACCTCTGTGCGAAGAATCTCCGAAGAACCGCCCAGAGAGAAAATGTAACTGTCCACATCGCCCGCTTTTCCCGAAACGGTGTAGCCCATTCCTCTGATGGTCTCGGTCTCCTCCTCCATTATCAGCCTGCCTTCCCTTATAACTATGGCACGCTCGATAAACGAGGACGCCTCCTCGATAAGGTGGGTGGAGATAACGTAAGTTGCGGGGTGTTCGGTGTACCGCTCGATAACATTGCGGTAGAACATATCCCTGTGATTGGCGTCCAGCCCCAGAACAGGTTCGTCAAAGAACACCACGGGAGCGCCGCAGGCAAGGGCGTTGATTATCTTTGCAATGGTTTTATAGCCTGTTGAAAGCTTATGTATGTGTTTTTTGCAGTCAAGCCCATAATCCCCTGACAGCTTCATGGCATATTCCATATCGTAATCGGGGTAGCAATCGGCTGTTACCTCAAACATTTTTTTGACTCTAAGCCCCGTAATAAAGACCAGCTGCTCCCCCATCATAAAGATCTTGCCGAGGGCATTGTCGTTGCCTGTCAGCGGCTCGCCGTCAACGGTCACCTCTCCCGAGGTGGGGAACATTCTTCCCGACAATATGTTAAGCAACGTAGATTTGCCTGCGCCGTTCCTGCCTAAGAGGCCGTAAATGCAGTTCTCCTGCAGGGTAAGGCTTACATCTGTAAGAGCGCTGTTCCTGCCGAAATTCTTGCAAAGCTTATTTACTTTTATCTCGCTCATTTTTCCTCACCCTCCTTAAAGCATTTATCTATCATTTGTCTGATCTCCTCCCGGGAGATACCCAGCATTTGCGCCTCGCTTATGAGCGCAGTAATGTACTTGTCGAAAAACTCCTGCTTTCTTGTTTCCCGTATTTTTTCCTTTGCTCCCTTTGCAACAAACATACCCAGACCCCTTTTCTTGTAAATTATGTTCTTATCCACCAACATCTGCACGCCCTTTAAGGCAGTGGCAGGGTTGATCTTGTACTGCACAGAAATTTCCGTAGTTGAGGGTATCCGTGTTTCCTCCCCGAATGCCTCGGAAAGTATATTATCCTCTATCCACTCGGCTGTCTGTACATAAATAGGCTTATCGCTTTCTGTCAACGTTGTCATATATCCGCCTCCTCAATTGGTTTAGTGGTTGATTACTTCTGTAACTAACTATAACACAAGTGAATATATTTGTCAATAGAGTAATTACATTTTTGGAAAAATATACAAATTTACATAAGAATATTATAGAATATGCACATAAAAAGCCGAACATTGAAGCAAAATCAATGTTCGGCTAATTTTAAAGTTTGCACATTTTTTTATTGCTGATCCTGCTTTTCTCCTTTAACAGCCAGGCAGCAGACTATGACCTCGCCCTCGGAAAGGCTGTCGTCACGAATGATCTCTCCCACGGAGGGAACACATATCTTACCCGAGCGGGGATTTTTTATACTGTCCACATGGGTGGTAATGCAGGCGTTTACCTCGGATTTTTCAAAGGCAAGGTCGCAGTCGGTCATTTCGCAGTTTATAAGCCGCAGATTTTTGCAGTAGCAAAGGGGTTGAGTTCCGATAATGCGGCAGTTTTTAAAGGTTATGTCCTCGGAATACCAAGCAAGGTACTCTCCCTTGACGGTGCAGTTTTTGACGGTTATATTTTTGGCGTGCCAGAATGCGTCCTTGGTGTCAAAATCGCAGGAATCGAAAATCGAATCGGTTATGTACTGGAAAGAATATTTTCCCTTGAAATTAACATTTTTAAAATTCAGCTTCTCCCCCCTCATCATAAAATATTCGCTTTGGGCAGTGCTGTCAAGCATTTTCACATTCTTTGACGACCAGCCGAATTCGGGTGATATTATATCGCTCTTCTCTATGGAAATATCGCTGCACTCCCGCAGCGCCTTTATTCCGTGCATTTTGGTGTCGGTAATTTTAATATCATTTGAATACCACAGGGCGGCACGGCAGTTTTCCGTCATTTCCGAGGCAGAGATTGTCAGCCCGTCCACGTGCCACAATGGGTAACGCAGGTCAAAAAAGCATTTATTTACATTTATATCCGAGCATTCCTTTAATACGCTCTCGCCGTCTGCCTCGCCCTCAAAGCGGCAGCTGTCGACTATCAGCGAATGGCTGTCATACAGCGCACGTTCTTCGTCAAAAGCCTTGTTTGAAATTGTGTTCATATAAAAGCCTCCCAATTCGGTATATTTTCATTTTAATATATTGTACCATATAATTTTAAAAAAAGCAAATACTTATTTTGAATGAATTGTTATGCTTTTGGGTCATAATGTACTGATTATGTATATTTTTATCATATGAGCATTTCAAATTGTTTTTACGGTAAAATGCGCCGAGAATATTCGTCAATGTTTACAAAATATTTTGACTTATAATGTTAAAATTCTACAAAAATAAAGAAATTTCGGTTTAATTAAAAAAGCCTTGAATGTTCATATTTAATGTGATAAAATTTAGAGTGGTAAAAGTATTTATGAGGGAATGATTTTATGGAAGAATTTAATTATTTGTTAGCGATCGCATTGATATTGCTTAGTACCAAGGCGCTGGGGATTTTCTCAAAGCTGGTGAAGCTGCCGCAGGTGGTGGGTGCGCTGATTGCGGGAGTAATTATAGGTCCTGCCTGTCTGGGGATAGTTTCCGGGTCGGAAATGCTTTCGGAGGTTTCGGAAATAGGCGTTATCGTGCTGATGTTTGCGGCAGGGCTGGAAACGGATATTGCCGAGCTTAAAGCCTCGGGCAAAGCCTCCTTTATAATAGCCCTCTGCGGCGTTATAGTTCCCCTTTTGGGAGGCGCTGCGGCAGCGTGGTTTTTCGGCGATCCGACAGACCCTATGGCATTGCTCAAAAATATATTTATAGGCATTATCCTTACTGCTACATCGGTCAGCATAACGGTGGAGACATTAAAGGAAATGGGTAAGCTTGCCACACGTGCGGGCAATGCAATTTTAGGGGCTGCTATAATTGACGATATTTTGGGAATTATTGCACTTACAATAGTTATAAGCATGGCAGACCCGAATGTGAATATCGGCATTGTGCTGCTGAAAATACTGGGCTTTGGCGTGTTTACAGCTGTGGCGGCTATAGGCTACCACTACATATTCAGAAAATGGACGGACAACAGTCCCAAAAAGCTCCGCCGATATGTGGTTTTCAGCTTTGTTTTCTGTCTGCTGCTTTCCTACTGCGCCGAGGTTTTCTTCGGGGTTGCGGATATTACGGGAGCGTTCTTTGCGGGACTTGCCCTGTCGGGTACAAAGAAATCCGACTATATTTACAAGCGTTTCGACACTCTTTCCTATATGCTCCTCTCCCCTATTTTCTTTGCGGGTATCGGGCTTAAAGTGGTGCTGCCGGATATGACGGGAGATATTATTCTGTTTACGGTCATCATAAGCATAATTGCCCTTATTACAAAAATACTCGGTTGCGGTCTCGGGGCGAAGATATGCAGATACACGGGCAAGGAAGCATTGCAAATCGGTGTGGGAATGGTCTCACGTGGAGAGGTCGCTCTTATCGTTGCAAACAAAGGCGCTGCTGTGGGGCTTATGGACAGTAAATTTTTTGCACCGATCGTTATTATGGTCGTGCTGACAACGATATTAACGCCTATACTGCTTAAAGCGGTGTTTACAAGTAAAAAAGCTGCTGCTTGAATATCACAGGCAAATACGGGCTGACATTATAGTTCGCAATTTGCAGCTTAATTTATAATATTTAAAAACATCAAGCAAATAAAAATATTGGGCAGGCTATATTGAAATTTTGAGAGAGAAGTAATTATGGGAAAATATATATTAGGCAGTATTATTTTTGAAGATACTGTAATTTTAGAATATTCGTATGGAATTGACGATAGTATGCAGGGACGGTTAGTAATAGAGAAAACACCATTTTCAATTCAAAAGATTGAAAGTAATAAAATTTTTGCACCTGAATCTGCTGCTTTTGAAATAGCGGCAAAAATAAAAAAATATTATAATGAAAAAGGGGTCTATCCTGATACTATTTCCAAGCAATCTTAAAAAATGACTTGCTTGACAGAGGGTTGTTGACAGAAATGGTTATGCTGCTTATAGTTATTCAATGAAAGAAACGGTAATGGTAAAAAATACCTACAAATAACCAAAGGCGAACGATCTCTCCCCCAAGATCGTTCGCCTTTTTGCATTAGATCAAGCTGCCTTTCAGCTTTCTTCCTCCACCGTGAAGTACCCGGTAAGCTGTCCCGAAAATCTCGGGATATAGCTTTCACCGCATATTATTGTGTACCAGCAGGTATTCTCAAAACGGTATTCTCCCGGGATCATTCGGTAGTTCTCGCCGAAATTTTCCGAGAAAATGTACACGTCCCCGGGTGCTATGAACACTATTTCCGCCGGAGTGGGAGCTGCATATATATTGCCTATGTATTGCGGGGCAACATACTCTCCCTCGTCATTAAGTCTTGTCAGCACACGGCTCTGCATGACCGCAACTTCATACTCCGACCCGTTGAATATATATCCCTCGGCAATGCCGCTTTCGCTGTTATAGAAAACTCCCATTTCAATATCGCTGTAATAAACGCTGTCAGGGTCAAGGAAAGCTATTTCAAGGGAATTGAGCATATGCTCCGCTATATCTTTATCGTAAAATTCCGCCAAAAAGTAAATGCATATCATATAATCTCCACGGCGCACTATATACTTATAGGTATCGTAAACGCCGCTTTCGCTGTAATGATCGGGAAGCGAGGAGTGGAGCATATATTCATAAAGTCCGCTTGAACCTGTTTCCTCCTCGTAAACGGTAATAGTGCGCCCGGATACCATATCAATTTTCATATCCTCGGGAGAAAAGCCTTGCTCGGCAGGCCAAAGCGCTCCCATTGAAACGACTTTTTTCTCATTTACCAAACCGTTCACCAAAACATCATCGCCCGAAATTTTGTAATAATCGGGAATATCCATAACCACTTCTACATAGTCGTCGTTGTTAGAATAGCTCACTCCGCCATATTCGTCCTTGTTGCCGACCGGCATTACCCGCATAAGTTCGACATAGGAAATATTGCTGTTAGACTCTTCCTCCACTCGGGCATAGGTCGGGAAGTCGCTGCCCGTGTAACGCCGCTCCCAAAGCTGAACTATCTGTGCGGGAGCGCTTGCCGTCATTTCTCCCGGGTAGCAGACAACTATGCTTTCTCCAAGTTTAAGATCAAAGTCGCATGTTACAAATATTTCGGGCCTGTAATCATCACTGTCCCTTCCTCCTTCGGGCTGCCCCTTGTAGGGTTTAACAATGTACACGTCACCCGCCGCCGTGATCTCCGTCACCTGCGCCACAAATACACTGTTTTCGGTAGCATATGTAAGGTCGTCCCTTACCCTGTAGCCGCTTTCGGGAGTGCCCTCGACAATGTAATAACGTGCATAGGAATCGTCAAAATCATGGCTTGCGGCAATTACCGCCGTAAGGTTATCGGCATTTACATTGGATTGCCTGTACTTTTCCGTTTCCGGTTCATCCTCGAAAACTCCCGCAGTGGTCGTGATATTCATCCCCGCAAGATACTCTCTTACAGCCTCTTCGGGAGTGGGACTGTTCTGCCCGATAACGGGGACAGTCTGTGAATTATCGGCACTGCCGTCCCCTGCTATTGCCGTTTTCAGCTTTTCAATGCCGGCATTCAGATCGTACTCCACAGGGGGACGTAACCGATTTGTAAAGTCAAAGCCCAGAGCCATTTCATCGCCGATCGTATAAATAACTCCCCTGTGAATACGCCAGCCGCCGTCCTTTTTCACCAGCTCAAAATCTCCCCCGCCGCCCAAACGTGAATATTCGGAAGTAACGTTAAAGCCCAGTGAATAGAACCGCACCTCTTCCCCGTATTGGTTTTCCTTTCTGCCGAAATAATCGGTATCGGCGTGGAACCATATCCCATTGCCCCCCACATCAAGGTCAAGTGAACGCTCATATGTCAGCTTCAGATTCAGATATTCCCTCATCTGGGGATTATCCGTGAACATCTCCGGGTGGAAATATCCGCTCCCAAGACCGCTGTAATAATAACGCACAAAACTTTCCATAATATCACGGGGTTCGCTGTAATATTCATAAATTATTATGGACTTTGCAACCTCCCTGCACTGTTCCTCCGTGACCGCCCCCTCCTTAAAACGTGCCACAGCGAAAACGCCGTCAAATTCATCGAAATACATTGCGGCATAGCTGCCGTCGATTTTTGTAAAAGCATTCTGACTGAAATATTCATGGCTTACGGGGGTATAACTTTCCTGCCAGTTTCCCTGCAAGTCTTTGTAGACCGTCAGATGTGCGTCCCCGTCGTCTATGTCAACGCTTTCTTCAAAGAAGCCAAGGGCTGCCGTACCCGCAAATTCGCCTCTTGTATCGTAAATATTCACAGGCGTGAAAAGCTCGGGCAGATAGGTTTCTTCGTTTCTTTTCGGGGTATTCACCGTCCAGCCCTCGGGCAGGTCAAGGGACAGATATACGGCAGGCATTTGCTTTGTTATCTCGTTGCTCCGTATGTCGTTATCAGGCATTACTACAGTGTGCTCGGTGTATTTTATGGGCTTTTCGCTTTTGAGCGATTCGGCGCTTTTCTCCTCACGGACGTAAATGCCGTAAGCAGTGTCCATATATGAACTGATTAGACTTTGCGAATACGCAATAACCCCCGCACCCTTATACTCCAGATACTGCATATGCTGATCCCGCAAAAGCTTGTAGCCATAGGCTTGCTCACTTGCTGTATAAAATTCTTCAACTTCTGCCAGTTGTTCATCTGTTTTATGGATACGAATATTTCCGTTCGGGTCTATTTCTATTTCGGCTTCTATATTATCTCCCCTGTTTATGCGCTTGTAGATTCCCGGTAAAAAGGGTTCGTCATACTTGCCGCAAACATCCTTGCAAAGGTATTCCCAGTCGCTGTCGGATATTGTGTAATAAACGGGAACGCCGCAGAAATCCATATATCCCTTTTGAACGGCAATATAGCGGTGGGGCTTGCGCACTTCCGCAAACTCCATAGCGTCTGTTGCGGGAGAGAGGCAAGCGATCCGTATAAAATGTTCCCCGTCATTTGCCTGAACGGTGTAAAACGTATTATAGCCGCTCGCTAAGGCATATTCCTCGTCTATCCCAATAAATAACTCGGACTTATCGGCGGGCGTAAGCTCCATATTTGTAAGCCTTTGCCATATTTTTTTGCTGTCCTCATCATCTGTGCCGTAGCTTGCATTTGTAATATCGTTGCGTACACCGATATAGCATTTTGTCGTTTTGGCTTTTTCCACGGTAACATTATCCGACATATCATTGCCGTAATAGGAAACTCGTACCCTGTCCCCCGGCTGAAATTCCTCTTCCGATGAAACAGTCACACTGTCTGTCACTCCGTTTAAATTATCTAAAGAAACTGTGTAGTGACTATCGGAAAAATCAAAATAAATATTCGGCTTACCGCCCAACGGGTCGGGAACAAGGGTATACTCATTTTCCGCAGTTCCCGTGACCGTCCCCGTAAAGCTGTGGGAGGCGTATTCGGAAAAGCTGCTGTAAGCCCTTTCAAATTCCTCATCGGTAACGGTAAAATAGCTGTATTTGGTGTTGGCAAGCAAATTCTGCCGCAGCTGTGCGTAAATTTCTTCCGAGCCGTCCTCGTTTTCATGAATAAAAAATCTCACACTGTCAGGGTCGGCAGCTGCCATAGAACCTTTATAAAAAATAAGGGAAAACAGGAAATTTTCCGGTGCTTCCGACGGAGCACCTACCCTTTTAAATGAAATGCTGTCGAACACATCCACAAATTCCTTTATTTCGGATCTGGCGCACTCTCTGACGCCGTCGGCGGAAATAAGGTTAATACTTTCATAGCTCCCAAGCCTTATAAAATCCGAATTTTGGGCATTTGTAAGCAGACACACCGACGCTCCGACTATTATTACAGCCGCTGCGACCACTGCCGCTTTTGTAGGTGTTTTTGCGCCAAGTATTCCTTTGATTCTACCCTTTATCCCCGATTCACCGAAGCTGAGCGCACCTCCGAGGGATAATTTGCTTTGCCGCATGGACATATTGAGCAGAGCGTTTGCATAGGTTTTCCGCTCCTCATTGCCCAGCGCCGACAATGCCCTTTCGTCACAGCTAAGCTCCATATCGTCCGTCATCAGGCGGCAGCCCACCCATACCAAGGGATTGAACCAGTGAATGGCGGTTATGGGTATACAAAGCAGCTTTACAATGTGGTCTCCCCTGCTTATATGCGCCCTTTCATGGGCAAGCACGCAGCGCAAGTCATCCTCGGATATCCCTCGGGGGACATATATTTTAGGGCGTATGATACCGAAAACAAAGGGAGTTTCTATGTTGTCGCAAATATACATCTCCCCTGCGTTCTCGGCATTTTTTATGCGGCGGCGAACCGTTTCCCAGCTTACAGCTGTCCATATAAGCACGCCCATGCTGCCGCAAAGCCATATAATTGCCGCTATATTTGCGGCGCTCTCAAAGCCGCTGTCAGTATTTTCGCTGTTATCGGGCGCTGTTTCCTCATTGACTGCCGACGGTGTTTCATTTATGACCGATACATTATCATGCTCATAATTTTCATTTACAACAGGCGTTTCACTCTCTCCTGCCGAATTGTCGGACTGTGAATTATCCGAGATATGAGGAGCTTGCGAAACACTGGCAGTTTGCGAATAAACCTCCGTTTCCACGGGTGACGATATGTACTCCATGCGGTTTTCATTAACGGGAGTTCCGAAAAGGTTAAAAATGCTGATCGCCGAGGACATTGCCACAGGGCAAAGCAGCCGCACAGCAGGGATTATCCACAGCGCATAGGAATACCGCCTGGGCAGCTTTCTGAACGCCAGCCGCAGCAGCATTACCGCCCCTATCATCACAGCCCCTGTAACGCTCATATTTACCGCATTGTAAAATAAATTCCCCATATCATTTATCCTCCGTGTAATCGTCGATCAGCCGTTTCAGCTCCGCCGCCTCTTCCTTTGTCAGCCGCTCCTTTTGCAGAAACGCCGTCAGAAACATGGGCAGCGACCCGCCGAAGCCCCTTTCTATGAGGTCCTCCGAGCGGTGCTTCATGACCTCATCACGGCTGCGCAAAGCGGTAATTACAGCGTTCTCGCTTTTTATGTACCCCTTTAACGTCAGCTTCTTCACCACCGTGTAAACTGTGGATTTTTTCCAGCCCAGTGCTTCTCCTGCCAGCGTAACGAGTTCCCCCGATTTTACAGGGGAATTATCCCAGATTATCTCCATAAGGCTAAGCTCGCTGTTTGGTAAATTACCGTTCATTTTTCAGTTCTCCTTTTATTGGGTCAATAATTATTAACTATTTTCATTTGTATTCGATTCGGTTATTTCAATGGAAGAGAGCATTCTCTCTGCAATATCTTTATCGTAAAATTCCGCAAGGAAAGAAATATCCGTCATATATTCCCCACGTTTTATGATATATGTATAGGTTTCATAAATGCCGCTTTCGCTGTAATGATCGGGAACCGACGAATGAATCATATATTCATAAAGCCCGTCCTCACTCTCCTGTTCCTCGTAAACCGTAACGGTGCGGCCAGAAACCATATCGGTTTTCATTCCGTCCTTTGAAAAGCCCTGTTCGGCAGGCCATACAGCAATCGGCATCTGAAAGGCTTTTTCCCCGTCAATATTGTCCGAATTTCCGTCTATTGAAATATTATCGGGGATTTCCATGGTCAAGATAACATGACCCAAGTCCCCTCTTAAGCTAACACCGCCGTATTCGTCCAGTGTGCCAATGGGAAGAACTATCTCATTTACGGCAGTATTATCCTTTGTATCTTCGGGAACAGCGGTGTATAACTCATCATCGTTATATGCTTCAAATTCCTCGGTAGGCTCATCATATACATCCTCGGGGGTATCTTCCGAATTATCCGTTTCGGATTCATCGGCCGCCGCAGTGATTTCGGTAATGTCAGATATTTCGGGCATGGTTTCCGCTGTAGCGTCGGGCGTATTTCCGGTTTCACCGCAGCCCGCCATGGAAAATGCGGCGATCAGCGCCATTGTTAAAGCAGTTATTTTCTTGATTTTTCTCATTTTAATCTCCTCCGTAAATATGTATTTTCCTGTTATTGAAAAATACTCCGAAATTTGGTCGATATAAATAGACCTGTTACAATAAGTCTAACATAATAGACCTCATATTTTGTTATGATTCTAAGAATATTATGTTAATTTTTATAATTAATTCGGTTGATATATGCAAGCATATGCCCAAAAATCCCGAACCGCAGATCAGCGATTCGGGAAAATCATTTTACTAACACTTCAATTATGACTATAATTGGTCTGTTTCACTGTAGCAGACAGTGGAACAGACTGTAACAAAATTTCTTAATTCCATAATTCCATATTGCTGTGAGATTTCAGCGGAAGAGGCGGCGTATGGGGATAATTCTTCACCTCGTCCAAATGCTTTCTCGACCAGGCGTCGGCAGCGGCGGTAATAAGCCCGTCGGTAACGCCGTACCACCTGCCCTTGTATTCGTGAATATTCTCGCCGCTGAGCTTTCTTTTGCCGCTCAGTACCTCTTCGTAATGCTCCTGCCCCATGGCAACAGCAGCGCACCGGGCGCTGAGAAACTTCTCCTCCGCAAATTCATCTCCCGCAAAAAGCCCCTCGGCATATTCCCTGCCGTCCAGATTATATATAAATTCGCAGACCATATCCTCAAAGGCGAAAATATACTCGTCCCCGCAGTTTTTCAGATGGCGCACCAGTGAGGAAATTACCGCCTCGCTGTCGCCGCCGTACTCATGGTCAATGCAGTTGATTATTTCCCAGAAGCTTTGTTTGTCGAGGGATTCGGTAGTTTCCTTCTGGCTTCTTCTGAACAGATCCATTATAATGCTCATTTTCTTATCATTCCTTTCCCAAGGTTTTTTTGCAGCAAAAGTTTTTACAGGCAGACGGCTTTTGTAATGTTATTCATCATTTCTGACAATATCCTCATATGTCTCACGCTTTATAACCACCCTGCTGTCACCCTTGTTCACCATTACGACCGCAGGCTTCGGGATACGGTTATAGTTGGAGGACATGGAGTAGTTGTACGCTCCCGTTGCAAGGATAGCCACAATATCTCCCGGCTCGGCTCTCTGCAAGGGCATACCCTCTCCGATAAGGTCGCCTGTTTCGCAGCATTTTCCCGCTATGGTAACTGTCTCGCTCCTTGGCTCGCCTGCCTTATTGGCAACAACAGCGTCATATTTTGACTGATAAAGGGCATAACGGGGATTATCTCCCATGCCGCCGTCAATTGAAACATATGTCCTTATCCCGGGAATAACCTTTTTGCCTCCGACCGTGTAAAGTGTGATACCCGCAGGCCCTGCAACAGAGCGCCCCGGCTCAATAAGGATAAAAGGCAGTTTTACTCCCTCAGCCTCGCAGACTTCTCTTGCCTTTTGTGAAACCTTTTCCATATACCTGTCATAAGGTACGGGAGAATCATCCTCGGTGTACTTTATGCCGAAGCCGCCGCCTAAATTAAGCTCGTCGATCTCATAGGAAAGCTCTCTTTTTATCTTCCCGATAAATCCGATCATGACCTCTGCCGCCTTAACAAACGGGTCAATGTCGAAAATCTGGCTGCCAATATGGCAGTGGATACCCACAAGCTTTATGTTATCTGCTGCTATAGCCTTTTTAACAGCCTCGAATGCCTCGCCTGTTTCGAGAGCAAAGCCGAATTTGCTGTCTATCTGCCCCGTCATGATAAAGCTGTGTGTGTGTGCGTCAATGCCGGGCTTGATACGGAACATTATGCTTGCGGTCCTGCCCATTTCGCCTGCCATTTTGCTCAGTTTTTCCAGCTCGAAAATATTGTCAACGATTATCCGACCTACACCCTTTTCCAAAGCAAATCTGAGCTCTTCGTCGGTTTTATTGTTGCCGTGGAAGCAGATTTTATCCGCAGGAAAGCCCACACTTAAAGCTGTGTAAAGCTCGCCTCCCGAAACAACATCAAGTCCTAAGCCCTCTTCCATGCAGATTTTGCAAACCGCCTTGCAGCAGAAAACCTTGCTTGCATAGCAAACCAGTCCCGCACCGTAATATTTGTCCATGGACTCTTTAAAGCTGCGGCAGTTTTTTCTGATAAGCTCCTCGTCCATTACATAAAGGGGCGTGCCGTATTTTGCTGCAAGTTCCGTGGTATCCACTCCCCCGATAGCAAGATTTCCTTTTTCATTAACGCTTAAATTTTCCGATACAAACATTTTTCAAAACTCCTGACTATTTAAACTATGGTTGATTTTACTCGTATTTTCAAATTTTCCCAATGGGAAAATGCCCGATAGAAGCGGCGCAGTGCCGCAGGATAAATTATTTCAGAGTATCATTCCTCCGAAAGTTCGCAGATTATCTTCCTTATTTCCTCTGCACCCTCCCCGGTAACAGCGGAAAATTCCACGCATTTAATTTGGTCAAAGCAGGGAATTTCCCCGGCAAAGCCTTCCATTCGCTCCGCACGCTCCCTTGCGGAAAGCTTATCCGCTTTGGTAAAGACTATAGCAAAGGGTATCTCACCGTCAATAAGGGCGTTTATCATTTGAAGATCGTCCGCTGTGGGAGGGTGGCGGTAGTCTATGAGCTGAAATATAAGCCCCAGCTCCCTGCCTCCGCCGAGATAACCGCCGATAAGCTTTGACCACCTTTGTTTATCCGATTTTGACACCTTTGCAAAGCCGTATCCGGGCAGATCGACTAAATAGATATTTTCCGCCTCGTAAAAGTTAATGGTAGCAGTCTTTCCCGGTGATGAGGAAACTCTTGCAAGATTTTTCCTGTTCGCTATTTTATTTATAAGAGAGGATTTTCCCACATTCGACCTCCCCGAAAAGGCTATCTCAAGCCTTTCGGGGGGCGGTATCTGACTGTACTCGCCGAATGATGTGCAAAATTTTATATTATTCCAATTCATTTTCTGTCAACTCCTGACTCGGTGCAGTGTATTTTGACCGTTGCCGGTCTGATAATTAAAAATCTTAATCCGCACCCTTTTCCCTGCTGTGCAGCGGCACTCTGTCCTCGTCCGCCACAGCCGCAAAGGGCATAGCAACTTTCTTTTCGGCAAGCTTTTGCTTAGGCTTATGAGCAAGCGCCACGTCAAGAACTTCGGTTATCTTTTCGGCAAATACAAAGTCAAGACCCGATTTTACCGCCTCGTCAACCTCGTCCATATCTCCCCTGTTGCCCTCGGGGATAATGACTGTTTTCATGCCCTCCTTGTAGGCTGCCATGGTTTTTTCCCTCAGCCCGCCTATGGGCAGCACTTTGCCGTGGAGGGTTATCTCCCCTGTCATTGCAACGTCACGGCGAACAGGGATTCCCGACAATGCGGAAACGAGCGCCGTTGTCATGGTAACTCCCGCCGAAGGACCGTCCTTTGGTGTTGCTCCCTCAGGGGCGTGTATGTGAATATCCTTTTCCTTGTAAAAGCTGCCGTCAATGCCGTAATCCGAAGCAATAGACCGCACAAAACTTACAGCAAGCTTGGAGCTTTCTTTCATCACATCACCCAAAGAGCCTGTTGCCTCCACCGTGCCCTTGCCGTCCATTACCAGCACCTCCAAGGGCATTATAACGCCCCCTGCCGACGTCCAGGCAAGCCCGTTCACCACGCCTACCTGATCCATTTTAAACAGGCTGTCGTCATGGTATTTGCGGTGTCCGAGATATTTTTCTATATTTGCGGGAGTGACCGAGACCTTTGCTGTGGTCTCCTCCACTATCTCCTTTGCAGCCTTGCGGCATATTTTTGCAATATACCTTTCAAGACCTCTGACGCCTGCCTCTCTGGTGTAGCCGTCAATAACGGCATACAGAGCCTTGTCGTTGATCCTCAGCTGCGAAGCTCTCAGCCCGTGTTTCTTTATCTGCTTGGGCACAAGGTGCTCCTTGGCAATGTGGAATTTTTCCTCACGGGTGTAGCTGCCCAGCTCTATTACCTCCATTCTGTCACGGAGGGGAGGGTCTACCGTTCCCATATCGTTGGCTGTGGTAATGAACATCACATCTCCCAGATCAAAGGGGACCTCCACATAATGATCTCTGAATGTGGCATTCTGCTCGCTGTCAAGAACCTCTAAAAGCGCCGCCGAGGGGTCGCCCTTCTGGCTGCCCGAAATTTTATCTATCTCATCAAGTAGGATCACGGGGTTTTTCGTGCCCGCCTGTATAAGGGCATTGATAATGCGCCCGGGCATTGCGCCCACGTAGGTTTTTCTGTGTCCTCTAATATCAGCCTCGTCCCTTACACCGCCCAGGGAGATACGCACATATTTGCGCCCCAGCGACCGTGCGATAGATTTTGCAACCGAGGTCTTACCCACTCCCGGAGGACCGTAAAGGCAGAGTATCTGACCTTTTACATCAGGGGCCAGCTGCCGTACCGCCATGCTCTCCAATATTCTTTCCTTGACCTTTATGAGGCCGTAGTGATCTTTGTTAAGCACCTTTTCTGCACGCTTTATATCGTTTTTATCCTTTGTAGCATTGTTCCACGGCAGGTCAAGACAGGTGTCAAGGTAATTTCTTACCACAAATGCCTCCTGTGACGAAGAGGACATTCTCGAAAGCCTGTCAGCCTCTTTAACAAGCTTTTCCTCTGTTTCACGGGGCAGCTTCAGGGCATATATCCTGTCAAGATATTCATAAGCTTCATCCTGAACGGAATCATCCTCGCCCAGCTCTCTTGAAATGGCTTTCATCTGCTCCCGCAGATAGTATTCCCTCTGGGATTCGTCCACCTGCTGGCGCAGTTTTTCCTGTATTTCACGCTCAATGCCCATGATCTCCGTTTCCCGTGACAGCATGGCAAGGAGCATACCGAGCCTGTTGGAAGTGCCGTTGGCCTCGAGCAGCTGCTGTTTTTCCTCCACAGGCAGCGGAACGCTCACTGCAATGTTGTCAAAAACAGTCTTTGGGTCGTCAGAGCCAATAATTGAGCTTATGTATTCCCCGGGAACCCGTGGGATATTGGAGCAGTATGCCTTGAATTCCTCCTTGACCGCCCGCACGAGCGCCTCCATTTCAAGGGGGTCTGTTTTTGCTCTTACCCGTTCGGGATATTTTTTCACACGGGCAGTGTAGTAAGGATCTATCCCCACAATATCCACAAGCTTTGCCCTGTAAAGTCCCTCTGCCATTACCCTTGTAACGCCTCCGGGAGTGCGCAGAAGCTGCTTTACCTCCGCAACTACGCCTGTGTTGTAGAGTCTGTCGGGAGTGACCTCCTCGTCATTATCGATCTGAGCCGTGAGAAAAATCAGCTTGCCGCCCTCTGCCGCAGCAGTAAGGGATTTCACCGATTTATCCCTTGACACATCAAAATGTATGGCGACCTTCGGAAATACCACCAATTCACGCAGCGCCAGCATGGGAAGGGTTATAATTCCGCCCGCCTGTTTAGTTTCATTACTCATAACATAAGCCATCCTTTACAAGTTTGCAGCGGCAAGTTTCAATGGGCAGTATCTGCCCGACGGAAAATTGCCATTGCGGTCTCGGAAAATTCCGTCTGCCGCTGTAGAATATCATCGGACGGAATGTTTGCTAAAATAACGGGAATTTATTTTAACAATCTCCTAACACGATTATATCACAAAACAAACGAAATTGCAAGTAACAAAATAAGTTATCATAGGGAAGAAATTCATATTACGGGTCTAAAAATTCATATACAGATAAAACTTTTATAATAACCAATTTTTTCCTGTATTTTCACCGATAATTTTCCAAATATTTTTGAATAATACGAAAAGTCAAATCCAGAGAATGCGCTCATCACAGTATTCGCACTCCAGAAGATCGCCGATACCGCAAAAACAGCAGGGCGTTTATTCAGTCTACATCATCCGGTTCACGCACCGCACTGACTATGTAGAAATGATCGTTGAAAACCATATTATATATACCTCTTTCATTCAGAGATCTTTCCAGCGCTTTCGCGTCCTCATAGGAAACCTCTGTGTTTCGGATATCAACACATTCAAGACTGCTTATATCATACAGCATTGAAATATCGCTTACGGGGTTGTCGCCAATATAAAGTGTTTTCAGTTTACTAAGTCCTGAAACCGGAGTCAGATCGGATATATGATTAGAACCCAGATATAATGAATCAAGCTTACTGCACCATACCAGCGGTCTTATGTCGTCTATGCGGTTACCGCTTACCCCAAGATACTTCAGATTCTTGCAGCCCTTAAGCGGCGACAATGAAGCTATATTATTATCATACACTGACAGACTTATAAGCCCTGTGCAGCTGCGCAGCGGTTCGAAACTTGATATGCGGTTACGGCCTGCCGCAAGGATCTCCAGATTCCTGCAGCCGCGCAGCGGTTCAAGGCTGGATATATTGTTGCATTCTACATGAAGTATTTTCAGATTTTTATGTCCCCTCAGAGGAGAAATGCTTTCGATCTGATTACCTTCAAGATTGCATTCCTCAATGCTGTAAAGCTTTTTCAAAGGCGATATATCCTTGATCTCACAGTCGTAGGCGTTTAAATATTTCAAATTCTTCATTCCCGACATAAAGCTGATATCAGAAACGCTGCTGTAGTATATATCAAGCTTTTCAAGTTTGGTGCAGCCGGAAATATACTGAAAATCTGAAGTATTTTTATGGCATGTCATTCTGAGAAATTCCAGAGAGGAAAGAGAACCTATGGGCGAAAAATCCTTTGCTCCTGTGCCGTGAACATTCAAACTTTTTAAATTCACAAGCTTTTCAAGGAAAGAAATATCCCCGCACTCGCTATATGAAATATCAAGCCATTCAAGACTTGTCAGTTCACCGATAAATGACAGGTCTGCCTGTGTATGTGTACATGACAGCCTTTTTAAGCCTGTAAGCCCGGCAAGTGAAAAGTCCGCCGGAAATGTACACTTGATAATAGAGAGACAGGACAGATTTCCGAGCCTGCTCAGCTCTTTCATATCCTCTGTTGTCAGTTTTTTATATTTAAGCTCTATCAGACTTTCATCTATTGGAAAGACCTCGCCGCATATAGTCACTGTCTCCGTATCTTCGGCATATACAGGCGTATTGCCCGTGAAAAGAGCCATTATAAAAATGCAGGCAAAAAGCATTGCAAAACGTCTCATAACATCACGCTCCGTTTTATGTAAATGTCATCTTCCGAGAATGCGCTCGTCACAGTACTCGCACTCCAGCAGATCGCCCAGTCCCTTGAAGCTGCGGGGCAGATACGACTCTTTCCGTGTAATGCAGTTGGGATTGGAGCAGCACATTCCGCTTTTTATCTCCCCTGTCAGAAGCGGCATAGACTGCTTCGGGTTTTCGAGAATAGTCATAATAAGCGCCATACGCACAAACATACCGTATTTTGCCTGCTTGAAGAACATGGCCCTTGGGTCGTCGTCCACGTCCATGGTTATCTCGTCCACTCTCGGCAGCGGGTGAAGCACTATAAGGTCGGGTCTGCCTTTCATAAGCTTCTTTCTGTCAAGGCAGTAGACGTCTTTCAGAGTATTATATTGCTCTTCGCTTGCAAATCTTTCTTTTTGCACACGGGTCATATAAAGCATATCAAGTCCGCCGACAGCGTCCTCCAAAGAGGGATTTTCCGTAAACGTGCAGCCGTGCGCCATTAAAATATCCTTTATGTACTGGGGCATTCCAAGCTCGGGTGTGGATATGAACACGAACCGAATATCCTTAAAGCCCGCCAGCGCCTTGCACATGGAATGAACCGTGCGCCCGTTTTTAAGATCGCCGCAAAGCCCTATGGTAAGGTTTTCCAACCTGCCCTTTTCCCTGTAAAGGGTCAGCATATCGGTAAGGGTCTGAGTGGGGTGGAGGTGGCTGCCGTCGCCTGCGTTGATAATGGGACAGTCCGCAGTCAGCGCCGCCGCCTTTGCAGCGCCTTCCGAAGGGTGGCGCATTACCATAATGTCCGCATAGGAGGAGACTATTTTTGTGGTGTCCTTTAAATTCTCCCCCTTGGCGACAGAGGATGTGGCAGGGTTGTCAAAGCCTATAAGAGTGCCTCCCAGCCGCAGCATAGCCGCCTGAAAGGACATTTGCGTGCGGGTAGACGGCTCGTAAAAAAGGGTCGCCATGATCTTACCCTCGCACACCTTTGAGTATTTTGCGGGGTCGTCGAAAATATCGGAGGCAAGCCGCACGACCTTCAGCCACCACTCCGAGGGCATATCGTTCAAATCAATTAAATTGGTATAATTTGACATAATCATAGCTTTAATTTCCTTCCTTTGACAATACATCGGTTACGGGTATTTTTACATTTAATACTATTATAGCACATTCAACAAAAATAGTCAATTGATTTTGTATGAATATATAAGAGAAATTTTTAATATTTTTGATATGGTTTGGTGTTGGATTTGTGTTAATTGTAAACTTTTTAACAAATAGGTAAAAAATGACCGGGCTTTGTTGTGCGGCAAAGCTCGGTCATTTTTGATTTTTAATGCATTTTACTGCCAATAACATAAATGTCACTCCGAAAACAACGGATATTATTGAGGATATTCTGTATTTTGCGATTTCCTTTTTGTCAGATTCTATCATATCTTCATATCTTTTGGCAAAAATGAAATATTCATTTCTTAAATTTTCCGGTTCATCGGATACTGCGGCGTTTTGAAGAACATCATGATCCTTTATACATTCACTTATATGTTCACAGTAATATTTATAATCATTATTGGTGATTTGATAAATGCCGAAAATCTGACAAAAAACTGCCGCAATGATAAAAAGGCAAGATCCGATCTTATTGATGTATTTAACATTCATATTGGTTTTAAAAAAATATCCGCATTTTGGGCAAACGGTTGCTTGTTCTTCGAGTTCAAAGGAACATTCCGGACATATTTTCATTTTATTTTATACCGCCTCATATTCACTATATTTAATACTTTAATTATAAATCAAAGCACCTGTGTGTATGTTAATTTTTTTTAGATAATTTTTAATATTTTAATGTGGTTCAATAATTAAAAATTTTTCAAATAATAAATAAATTAACATCTATTTTGTTAATTTTCCTCTTGCAATTTGGCAAAAGCTGTGATATAATATTAAATGAGAAACTGTGAACAGTGTCGAGTAACTTCTAAAGAGGTGTTTTACTTTGGATATAAATATTCCCGGAAATGTAAAAAAGGTTATAGAAAGGCTTGCCGAAAGGGGCTTTGAAGCCTTTATTGTAGGCGGCTGCGTAAGAGATTCCCTGCTGGGGCTGCCGCCGAAGGATTACGACGTTACCACAAACGCTCTGCCCGAGGAGATGATCTCCTGCTTTGAGGGAGATTTCAAGGTCATCCCCACGGGGATAAAGCACGGCACGGTCACGGTTATAAGCGGAGGCGAAAATATAGAGGTCACCACCTACAGGATTGACGGCAGCTATACAGACCACCGCCGCCCGGACAGCGTCAGCTTTTCACGAGTACTGGAAGAAGATCTTGCCAGACGGGATTTTACTATCAATGCCATGGCATATTCCGACGAGCGGGGTATTATCGACCCTTACGGCGGGCAGCGGGATCTGTTTACCCATAAAATACGCTGCGTTGGCAGTCCCGATGAACGCTTTGACGAGGACGCACTGCGGATAATGCGCGCGCTGCGGTTTGCCTCTACTCTTAATTTCCGCATTGAAAAGGAAACCGCCGAGGCTGTGCACAGAAAAAGATCCCTCCTGCGGGAAATTTCCGCAGAAAGGATATGCTCCGAGCTTACGGGCTTTGTTATGGGGACTGTCCCCGGTGAGCTTATGATGGAATTTGACGATGTTTTCTGCACGATCATTCCCGAATTTGCCAAGTGTATAGGCTTTAACCAGCGCAGCAGATACCATATTTATGATGTATGGGAGCATACGGCAAGATCTCTTGATAATTCCCAAAACGGCAAGGAAATACGGCTTGCCCTTTTGTTCCACGATATAGAAAAGCCTTCCTGCTTTATCACCGACGACGAGGGGCACGGGCATTTCCCGAATCACGAGAAAAAAAGCTCGGAAACTGCCGAGCGGATAATGCAGCGGCTGCGGTTCGACAAGGAGACCACAAAAAATGTCTGTGCTCTTATAAAATACCACTACATAACCCCTGTGGACGACAAGCGGGTGGTAAAGCACCTTATTTCGGTAATGGGCGTGGATATGTTCAACAAGCTGGCGGAGGTCATGAAGGGCGACAGCAGGGCAAAGCAGGAATTCTGTCTTGAGCGGGTGAACACTCTTGACGCCATGAAGCGCAGGGCTGTGGAGGCTGCGGACGAATGCTGCACGCTGTCCGACCTTGCTGTAAAGGGTAATGACCTGGAGGCTATCGGTCTTTCGGGCAGAGAGATCGGCAGCGCCTTGGAAAAAGCCCTTGACATGGTGATCGACGAGGAACTGCCCAATGAAAAGGAAGCCATTTTGGAGGCTGTTCAAAGAGATGATTTTCTTTCGGAAGATAACGAAGCGAATAACAGTAAGCCATGCTGACAGCAAAAAAGCGGCTTTAAGCTGCCCGAAAAGGGTAACCCAAAGCCGCAATGATGCATAGAATGCAATGGCGCATAGAATGCAATGGCGCATAAAATGCAAGGAACATAAAATGTATTACTTTTCGGAAGCCGGCGTATCGGACTCTGATTTTGCGGATTTATCCTCCGTTTTAAGGTCGGAGATAATGTCAAGGAAGCACTCCACATTGTTGAAATCCTTATTTACCGAAGCAAATCGTACATAAGCCACCTCGTCCAGCTTTTTGAGCTTATCCAGCACCATATCGCTTATCTGACTTGTGGAAATTTCCGTGAGCATATTGTTTATGCAGTAATTCTCGATCCCGTCGGCTATTTCGATTATGGCTGAACCCGGCACGGGGCGCTTCTTCACAGCAAAGGAAAGCCCCTGCACAAGCTTGTTACGGTTAAACTGCTCGTAAGTGTTATCCTTTTTGTTCACAAGGATTATGGGCATTTCAACGCTTTCGTAAGTGGTGAACCTCCTGCCGCAGTTACCGCAGCAGCGCCTGCGCCGCTTTTTACCCTCGGTAACACGGGAGTCGGTAACTTTGGTATCCTCCGATCCGCAGTAGGGACATTTCATAATTATCATCTGCCTTTATTTTGATCTGGTTTGATCTGGTTTTCTCTATCTATTATTAATAATACATTTTTTATTTTCAGTTGTCAAGCCGATTTTTCCCGGTAAATCCGCTTTGAGGCGGTATTTATAGGGAATTTAATAAATGTAAATTTTTTGTAAACATTGATAAGGAGTTAAAATGAGCAGGAAAAGAAAAAAAAGCTTAAACGGCGTACAGTTTTTCAGCTGTTCGACCATAATACTTTTTTTGGTGGTGTTTTTATTGTCAAAGATCAAATTTGAAAATCCCATTGACCTTCCCGAAATTCCCGAAAGCACGGGAACGGGCTCGGTTACCCAAAATGCGGAAACGAATAATTTGGGTAATGATGATCCCCTGTCTACGGGCGACGAGCTGCCCGGCGAAGACGGGATATCCGACGGGGAAACTCTTCCCGAAGACCCCACGGATATTTTTACCGAAACGGAAGCCCCTAAAACCCCGAAGCCCGACCCCGACGACGCCGACAACACATGGGCTATGTTTTTGGTAAATAATCAGAACCCAATTACAAAGGAATATTCCGAGGGCTTTGAGCGTTCACTTGTTTATGAAAGCTGGAAGCCGCATTATATGGACAGACGCATGGCAGAGTACATGAAACAGATGATAGATGATGCTCAAAAGGACGGTATAGAGCTTATAGTAATGTCAGCCTACCGCAGCTTAGAAAAACAGGAGCAGAATATTCAGGAAAGCATTCAGGACAGGATCGACCGCCTTGGCATGACCGAAGAGGAGGCACGGATAGACACCCTGCGGGAGGTACAGCTGCCCGGGTGCAGCGAGCACAACGCAGGAATTTCCGCAGACATTATGTCCAACGAATACACCAGCATGGACGACGACGGCTTCAAGGACACTAAGGCGTTTGCATGGCTTCAGGAGAATGCAGCAAAATACGGCTTTATCCTGCGCTATCCCGAGGACGGCTATGAAAAAACCGGCATAAGCTATGAACCCTGGCATTATCGGTTTGTAGGGCGTTATTATGCTCAGGTAATTACCGACAAGGGCATTACTTTGGAAGAGTATTTCGAGGAAATGAACTGGGTCGATGAGGAGGGCAAGGCTGTATATCATTTGCCTGTTTTGACGTGATTTTTAAGTGTGTTTCGGGAAACTCGCTTTATTAATGAATCGCTTTATTAAAATAAAGGAGCTTGAAAATGAAGATACGAAAAGTATGGAGCACAGCTGTATTGGGAGTGCTTGTACTGTTATCCGCCTGTCAAAAGGAATCGGAAGATATTGGCAGTCAAAGGAATGCATTAACGCTTGGCATATCAGGTACAGGCAGGGGCATTGATGATTCATGGGCTATGTTCCTTGTTAATGAGCAAAATCCCATAACAAAGGAATATTCTGAGGGAATTGAACGCTCCCTTGTTTATGAAACCTGGCGGGAATATTACATGGACAGTCGTGCGGCAGAGTATATGACACAGATGATAGACGACGCCAGGAATGAAGGCATTGAGCTTATAGTAATGTCAGCCTACCGCAGCTTTGAAAATCAGGAAAATTCTTTTGAGGGTTATGTTAAGGACAACATGGAAAGCCTGGGAATGACCGAGGAAGAGGCACGTACCGCCGCCATGATGACAGTGCAAAGACCCGGGTACAGCGAGCATAATGCGGGTATTTGCGCAGATATTATGTCAAGCGAGTGCATTGATATGACCGACGATGCTTTCAAGTATACCGAGGCTTATGCCTGGCTTCGGGAGAATGCGGCGAAATACGGCTTTATCCTGCGATATCCCGAGGACGGATTTGAAAAAACAGGCATCAGCTTTGAGCCCTGGCATTATCGGTTTGTGGGGCAGTATTATGCACAGGTCATTACCGACAAAGGCATTACCTTAGAAGAGTATTTTGAGGAAATGAACTGGGTCGACGAGGAAGGCAAAGTAGTATACTTGCAAGGTGAATAGAGGCAGGAGACAAGGAAATTGTTCTCTGCTAAAATAAATATTTTATTAAAAAAGGAGTTTGAAAATTATGAATCGTATGGAAAATATGCCCGAGGTAAAGCTCGGTATCTGCGCTGTGAGCCGTGACTGTTTCCCTGCAAGCCTGTCCGAGGGACGGCGGCAGCAGGTTTGCAAGGCCTGCGGCGAGGCGAAAATCGAAATCTACGAATGTCCTACAGTTGTTGAAAGCGAAAAGGATATGCTCAAAGCCCTTGAGGAAATAAGGGCGGCAGGAGTAAATGCTCTTGTGGTATACCTCGGGAATTTCGGTCCGGAAACTGCGGAAACACTGCTGGCAAAGAAATTTGCGGAAAGCGCCGGGGAAAAGCTACCTGTAATGTTTGCGGCGGCTGCTGAGGAATCGGGGGACAACCTTATCGGCGGCAGGGGCGACGCTTACTGCGGTATGCTAAACGCTTCCTATAATTTAGGGTTGCGCGGGGTAAAGGCATATATTCCCGAATACCCTGTAGGAACGCCTGCGGAAATTGCAGGTATGATCTCGGAATTTATTCCCATAGCAAGGGCTATTCTGGGACTTGCACGGCTTAAAATAATCTCTTTCGGGCCTCGTCCCCAGGATTTTCTTGCCTGCAATGCGCCTATTGCAAGGCTTTACGATATGGGTGTTGAGATCGAAGAGAACTCCGAGCTTGACCTGTTTGCTGCCTTTAACGAGCACAAGGGTGACAGCCGCATAGATTCGGTGGTAAAGGATATGGAAAATGAACTTGGCGAGGGCAACAAAATGTCGGGCATTCTCCCGAAGCTTGCACAATATGAGCTTACCCTGCTGGACTGGGCAGAGGAGCACAAGGGCTCGAGAGAATATGTGGTATTTGCCAACAAGTGCTGGCCCTCGTTCCAGACACAGTTCGGGTTTGTTCCCTGCTATGTCAATTCCAGACTGACGGGTAGAGGTATCCCCGTTTCCTGTGAGGTGGACATCTGGGGAGCTGTAAGCGAATACATAGGTCAGTGTGTTTCCGATGACGCTGTTACTCTGCTTGATATAAACAACACAGTTCCCGCCGACATTTATGAAAGCGAGATCAAGGGCAAGACAAGCTACTCCCCTACCGATGTGTTTATGGGCTTTCACTGCGGAAACACCACGGCTAAAAAGCTGCGTTCCCGTGAAATGAAGTATCAGCTGATAATGCACCGTGGTCTTGAACCTGACAAAGAGCCCGATATTACAAGAGGCACGCTGGAGGGCGATCTTATTCCCTCGGAAATAACCTTCTTCCGCCTCCAGTCCAATTCCAATGCGGAGCTTACAGCTTATGCCGCCGAAGGAGAAATTCTTCCCACAGCAACACGCTCATTCGGCGGTATAGGAATTTTTGCCATTAACGAAATGGGCAGGTTTTACCGTCACGTGCTTATCGAGGGGCGTTTCCCTCATCATGGGGCTGTTACTTTCGGGCACAACGGCAAGGCAATTTTTGAGGTGTTCAAATTCCTGGGCGTGAAGAATATAGGGTTTAATCAGCCAAAGGGCATGATGTACAAAACGGAAAATCCTTTCATAGGCTGACTGCCCGAAAATTATCTGTCACCGAAAAACGGAGGTTTTATTTGTGAGGAAAGCATTTGGTCTTTTGTTTAAGGCTTTGTTGGTTGTTTTTGCACTGTTTGCGGTGCTCAGCTCTGTTATTGTCACTGTTGACCTTATCGGGATAAAATCCGACGAGGAGGACTGAAAGAGCATAAAAAAGAGGCAGGAAAAAATTTTCTTGCCTCTATAAATTATATTTCAAAGGAAAATTTACAATGCCGATAATAGAAATTACCGACCTTGATTACCCGGGAGCGGAGGTTTTTGGGGGACTTACCGAGGCGCAGCTGCGGAATCGCCTCGAACCGCAAAAGGGAATATTTATTGCAGAGAGCGAAAAAGTGATAACTCTTGCGCTGAATGCGGGATATGAGCCTATCTCCCTGCTGATGGAAAAAAAGCATATTGAGGGAAACGCCCGTGAAATAATCGCACGCTGCGGTAATATACCCCTTTACACCGCCCCTCGGGAAACTCTGGCAGGGCTTACGGGATTTGAACTGACCCGTGGGATAATGTGCGCTATGCGCCGCCCTGAACCTAAAACTGCGGCGGAGATATGTAAAAATGCAAGGCGCATTGCAGTGCTGGAAAATATCACCGATTCCACAAATATAGGCGCTATTTTCCGCTCGGCGGCGGCGCTGGGAGTTGACGGAATTCTACTGACTCCCTCCTGCTGCGATCCTTTGTACAGACGGGCAGTCAGGGTGAGTATGGGAACTGTGCTGCTTATGCCTTACGCTGCTATATGCGGCAGCCCGAAGGAATGGTCGGAAAGCGGAGTTAAAAGCATATCGGAAATGGGCTTTGTGACCGCTGCAATGGCGCTAAGGGGTAACAGCGTGAACCTTTCACATCCTGCTTTAAAGCAGGCGGACAAGCTGGCGCTGATATTTGGCACGGAGGGTGACGGGCTTGCAGCAGAAACTATTGAAAATTCTGACTACTGTGTGAAGATACCCATGTCAATGGGCGTGGATTCCCTTAATGTGGCGGCGGCTTCGGCAGTGGCGTTCTGGGAGACCTGCAGGAAAGGAAAATAATTATTCCTCCGGTTCTGCCATGCTGACCTCGATCATATCAAGAGTAAAGCCTAAGTCGGGGGTGTTCATCAGAAACGTCCTTGCGGAAATGTAATCCCCATTTTTTATGGTAACGGCTGCTTTATTGCTGGGAACATCCACATAAACCTCATCCACATCAAAGTCCGGGTCAAGTATCTCCTTTGCACGCTCGCAAATTTCCGTAAGCTCATAAAGGGAATGTTTCATTTTCTTGTATTCAACGCAGGTGTAATCCCCTAAAAGTGATGTATAATAATCCCCCGGTGCTGCAGATGTTGTGCAGATAAAAAGAGTTCCCGCATATGCATATGCACCGGCGTAATCCTCGGGAGCGATCTCGTTGCCGTCATCCTGCATAAATGAGGCGGAAAGGCGGGCATAGGCGTTTTGCGGAGTATCCTCAAAGGGCAGCTCGGTGGTGGTCATAACTGTAGTAGTTGCGACAGGTGTTGTGGTGGTGACGGTGGTTGTAACGGGGGGAGCTGTGGTCGTTACAGTAGTTGTTGTCTCGGTTTCGGGAACGGTAGCTACCGTAACGGGAATTGTTGTTTCCGTTTGCTTCGCTTCGGGAATGTTACAGGCGGTCAGAAGTGATAAAGCCGCTGCCAATGCTGCTGCCTTTACTGCTTGCGGCGCCGAAAAATTAATTTTATAAAAAAGTTTCATGAAAAGCTTCCTTTCGGTGTTGCTGTATAATTATAATAACACTTTACAGTGGGATTGTCAAGAGGAAGTTGTTTATAAAAAATTTTCAAATTTTCAAAAATGTAACAAGGTGGAAAGTTTGAAAATTATAGGAAATCCCCTAAGTTTTAATGTATTTTTGATATACAAAATAAAGTAAAGGAGCTCAAAAAAATGAACAAAAAAATTTCTCAGATACTTACCGAACGGTTTGGGCATGACAATGTAATAGCCCTTGCCACTCTTTCGGAAAATAAGAGACTGCCGAGGGTTCGAATGGTGGACGGCTACTATGAGGACGGCTGCTTTTACATTATCACCTATGCGCTTTCGGACAAAATGAAGCAGATAGGGATTGATCCCCATGTTTCCGTTGCGGGAGAATGGTTTACGTCATATGGAGAAGGGGAAAATATCGGGTGGTTTTGCAGTGAGGAAAACCGTTCATTGGCAGAAAAGCTGCGGCAGGCTTTTGCCTCGTGGATAGATAACGGGCATAACAATTTTGAGGATAAAAACACTGTTATACTGAAAATAAAGCTTACAGAGGGTATCCTGCTTTCCAACGGTGAAAGGTATGAGGTAAAATTTCCGCTGTGAACAATGTATGAGACAGAATAGAAAACTAAAATTACACGAAAACATTTTCTATGCTCTGTCGGTAAGAAAAATATAAAAAGTGAGGAAAATATGGATATTAATATAAAAAAACTTACCCCACAGATGTCGGAAGAATTTTTAGATTATTTTGACAATTCGGCATTTCCGGAAAACGACCCCAGGACAGGCTGCTACTGCCTTGAAAGTCATTTGAAAAACGAGGGGGAAATAACCGTCGGGACAGACCGCCGTAAGAAAGCCGAAGAGCTTATTATAAACGGGATAATGACAGGGTATCTCATTTACGACGGCGAGCGGACAGTAGGTTGGTGCAATGCAGGTGACAAGATGAATTATTTGCCTGTATGTGAAAAAAATGATTTTCGGACGGAGGATGATGTAAAAGGCAGGGTAAAAATCCTGTACTGCATTGATATTGTTCCCGAATATCAAGGTAAAGGCCTTGCAGGGATAATGATGGAAAGATTTTTATCCGATGCTGCAAAAGAGGGTTTTGTTTATGCGGAGGGTTATCCGTTTACAGACAGAGATTTTATATGGCAGTATCACGGTCCTGTGAGACTTTATGAAAAGTTCGGATTTAAACAATACAGAGAATGTTCCGATTTTTACATAATGAGAAAGGCATTGTAAATTTGATCAAAAATATCGGTCATTTTTAGAAGAAAGAGGAAAATATATGTTTATGAAAAAAAGCTATAGATCATTTTGGAAAATAATGGAGCTGTGTGACTGGGATAATGAGGGCGATGATGATAAGGTATTAAAGCCTGTCATTGAATATCTGGCGGACAAGGGCGATAAAACTATTTTTAAATTTGACGATATGATGACGGAGCTTTTATATGCTTTGGACACAAAAAAGCTTGCCGATGATTGCCAAAAAGCAGAGCCGTATATGTGTGATGACAGCTTTTTATATTCACGGTGTGTTGCCTTGATAAACGGACCCGATTATTATGAAAGGGTCAAAAGCGGAGAAGAAAAAGGTTTATGGAAAATGGAGTTTGAATCCTTGATATATGTTCCTCAAAGAGCTTGGGCATTAAAGCATAATGCGGATGAAGATGATTACCCACATTTCCCGCCCCTAAGCTTTGAAACAGGCAGCAATAAGGACGGGTGGAAGTGATCCCTGAAATAAAAATGAAAGGTTGATTTAAAATGTCAAACGAACGTCTTAAATGTCAGCTTGAATTCCTGCTGGAGGCTGACAAAATGAAAAGCCTTTATAGGCAGACCTACATTATAGCGGACGAATCCCCTGCCGCTTCACGAAATGATTATCCCGACAATGTTCCCTCAAAGCGGCGTGAAAACGATGCGGAGCATTCCTTTCATCTGGCGCTTTTTGCAATGATATTGGCGGAGCATTCAAATGAAAGAATTGATGTTCTGAAGGTCATGAAAATGGTTCTCATTCACGATATTGTTGAGATAGACGCAGGAGACACCTACTGCTATGACAAAGCGGGCAATTCCACAAAACGTGAGCGTGAGGAAAAGGCTGCGGACAGGCTTTTCGGGCTGCTTCCCTCCGACCAGCAGCAGGAATACCGGGGTCTGTGGGAGGAATTTGAACGCATGGACACTCCTGAATCGAAATTTGCTGCGGCACTTGACAGAATGCAGCCTATGCTGCTCAATTTTGCAAAAGGCGGCATAAGCTGGCGTGAGCATAATGTGAAATACAGTCAGGTCTATGAGCGCAACAAACACATAAAAAACGGCTCGGAGGAGATTTGGGAGTATGTGGAGGAAATGCTTAAAAGCGCCATGGGGAAGGGATATTTTGAAGAATAAAGGAGCGCACAGAAATGAAAATACTCTACGGTACTACAAATCCCGCAAAGCTGGATACCATGAAAAAAAGCCTTAACGGTCTGGATATACAGCTTATAAGCCTTAATGATATGCAGGGCGAAATACCTGAGGCGAGGGAGGACGGCGACACTCCGCTTGAAAACGCCTGCCAAAAGGCACACGCTTATTACAATGCTTTCGGCATACCCGTATTTTCCTGCGACAGCGGACTTTATTTCTATAATCTTCCCGAATACTCTCCCCTAACCCATGTGCGGAATGTAAGCGGCAAAAGGCTCACCGATGATGAAATGATAGAATATTACGGCGGTCTTGCACATACTCACGGCGATATTATTGCAGGCTATCAGAATGCGGTCTGCTTTATATACGACAGTGACCATATTTATAAGAGCCAGTCTGAAAGCCTTTGGGGAAACAAATTTATCATAACCGCAAAGCCGCATGAAAAGCGGGTAAGCGGATTCCCGCTGGATTCGCTTTCAAAACGCATTGACAACGGGGAGTATTACTACGATTCCCCGAAAACCTGTGCAGACGTCGTATATAACGGGTTTTACGGATTCTTTTCCGAGGCATTTGATTCTTTGGGGCGGATATGAGTAATTATTTGCAAAAGCACGGTTTTTCGCTTTTGCAAATCCCCGTACTTTTTGGTTAATCCCTATATTATTTTATTGCCGTCACATTTATTCGTCGGAATGTTTCAAGGCAAGTCCCGTCCTTCTGCTTTGTTTTTTCAATCATCAATTGTATAACCTCACTACGAAAGGATTCTTTCATATTATCCGGTATGCAATCAATAAAAGGTACAATACTTGGCTGATCTATCCACTTTATCATTTCATCGGTATCGGAAAAATACCTGTCCTTATTTTCTTCCGCTATTTCGATCTTTGAAAATCCAACCGGTTCGATCAGTGCTTTATACTGCTCTTTTGACGGCATAAACCACGGCCATATAAAACCATTAAAATAAGGAGCATATTGTTTATCCCTCATTTTCACGCGCATCACATCATAAAATGCCGCACAAGTACCATCCCCCGCAAAGTTCCAATGAATACTTCCGCCTTGCTTTAATGCACGAAATGAATGGTTCAACAATAATGAATGATTCAAAACCCAGTGTAATGCCGCATTGGAAAAGATAATATCAAATTCGTCCGAAAAATCCATATCATTTACATCTATCTGTATAAATGATAAATTATCGCATTCCAATTTTTTTGCTGTTTGCAGCATCCCATAGGACGCATCTATTCCGATGACCTTTCCTTGCGGAACAAGCTGCGCAATCTGTTCGGATAATACACCGTCCCCGCATCCTAAATCCAGTACAGCCTCGTTACCGCATAAATGCAATTGGGAGATCAAATTATTCCCCCATTCCTTTTGATGCTTTGAAGCCTGTTTATATTTTTCCCCGTTAAACTCATACGCCATTTCTATATTTTTCCTCCATAAATTTCGATTTGTATATATATTTCGCAGGGTGTACAAATCCAAAAGCAGAATATTAATTGCGTTTAATTGGGACTTCTGTTAATGTGTTACCGCTTCTTTCAGAAGCCGCCTTATATAGGCAAAGGTGTGTTCCTCGCCCTTCTCCGAAAGCATTATAAGGAGCTTTTCCAGCAGCCTTGAAGTGTCCGGATGTATCAGCCGCCTGGGTCGTCCCCGCTCAAAATATTCCAAAGGGGATGAATCGGTGTAGCTTTCCCCCATATAGACCTTGCTGGCTGCCACTCTGTCGCAGAACATCTCTATCACGTAAATAAGGGGCATTTTCACAGGCTCGAGCATTTTTGTGGATGGGTTATAGTCCGTCCAGTACTCAAAGTGGTGCTTATTTCTGCCCTTATGGTGCATCCATGCGGTGCTGTAGCCCTTTTCCTCCCGCTCTGCCTCGTTGGGACTGCGTGTGCCCTGATACAGCCTGCAGCTTATTATAAATTCCTCGGGACTGAATTTTGAAAGGTCATGGGTTATTCCCTGCCAGTATATCCCCGCTTTGAAGCAATGCTCCATTACCAGTAATTTATGCTTAGATATGGTCTTGAAATGCTTCATTGCATTTGAGGGCTTGATATCCATTCTCCACACTCCCAACCTATTTTATAATATATATATACAGAAAAAGCAAATTTAAAGGCTCATCTGATCCGGGTCGTCAAGGTCCTTTGCAATGCAGCCTGTTGCAGGAATAGACTTCATTACATATTTGGAAAGCTCATCTATCTTCTCGTCGCTTACCTCCCACGCCTTATCCACACGGGCGCCCGTTTTAAGGTTCATACACTGAACGCCTATTGTGTCACGGGCGGATTTGGGCAGCACCAGAGCAGTGTTGAATATAACAGCCCTGCCCTTGTCGGAAAGCAGCAGAATATTGGCGTTATCCTCTATCTGCATCATTCTGACCAGCCTGGATTTATCGGAAAATGCTTTCATAAGCTTTTTGCGGTTTGTCTTGGTTTCAAAGGCTGACATGGGCACCTTGGCGCATTTGCCGTTTTCAAATACCATAAACAAAAATCCCGAATAATCGTTGGTGGTTATCATGGAGATAACATTTTCATCCTGGTCAAAGCCCAGTTTTACGGGAATAAATTCACCCATTGCAGAGGTTTTTGTATCGGGGAATTCGCTCGCCCTTGACTTATACACCTGGCATTTATCGGTAAAGAACAGCAGCTCGGTTCGGTTGCTTCCCTCGGCGGCGTATTCCACAATGTCGCCGTCCTTCAGCTTATGATCTCCCGACATTCGCAGAGACTGAGGAGTTATCTTCTTGAAATATCCCCCTCTTGTCATAAACAGGTGCACAGTGTAATCGGGAATATCCTCCTCGATCTCCTCGTCCTCCTCATCATCGGGATAGCAGAAAAGAGTGCGCCTGGGCTGGGAATATTTCTTGATAACGTCCTTCAGCTCCGCCACAATTATATCCAGCTGCTTTTTGTCGCTTTTGAGTATCTCCTCCATTTCGGCGATATCCTTTTTCAGCTGTTCCAGCTCACCTAAGCGGTTCAGGATATATTCCTTGTTAAGATGGCGCAGCTTTATCTCAGCTACATATTCCGCCTGGGTTTCATCAATGCCGAAGCCTATCATAAGGTTGGGAATAACGTCCGAATCCTCCTCGGTCTCACGGACGATCTTTATTGCCTTGTCAATATCCAGCAGTATCTTCTGAAGCGCCTCCAGCAGGTGCAGCTTCTTTTTCTTCCCCTCCAGATCGTGGTAAACACGCCGCTTAACGCAGTCCTTTCGGAATGCCGTCCATTCGTCCAATATCTCATAAACGCCCATAACCTTCGGGTAGCCGCCTATAAGAATATTGAAGTTGCAGGAATAGGTGTCCTGCAAAGGAGTCATTTTGTAAAGCTTTTTCATAAGCTTGTCGGGGTCGGTGTCTTTCCTTATGTCAATGGCTATTTTAAGGCCGTTAAGGTCGGATTCGTCTCGTATATAGGTAACTTCTTTCAGCTTGCCGTTTTTGGCAAGCTCCACTATTTTATCCTTTATCGCCTCAATTGTAGTGGTCGGGGGTATCTGGGTAACTTCAATGCAGCGGGAATCGGGGTCAAAGTTATATTTTGAGCGTATCTTGACTGCTCCCCTGCCTGTGCGGTAAATTTTCTCCAGTTCAACCTCATCATAAAC
>CAZGAZ010000004.1:0-75946 GCA_964523835.1 uncultured Ruminococcus sp. | reverse complement strand
TCCAGTAGCCGTTGCCTGTTTTGTAGGTAAGGTTCGTTACCGAGGGGAAGAGCTTTATGTTGTTTGCCTCTGCATAGGACCTCAGGCTCTTGAACTTGCTCTTTCCGCCCAGCTTAGAGGCGGGGTTAAAGGAATCTGTTATCTTCTCGCCGATATCGTCGTCGGAATACTTGTGGTAAGTAACGACCATATCGTCAACGCCGTTTGAATTCAGGGTCTGGAGCAGATACTGTGCTGTAGCAAAGGTGGTAACGGGTTCTTTTACCGTTACGGGCAGCCCTGCCACGGACTCGGTTTTAAGAGTGCCGCCGTACAGGTCAAGGTATAGGGAGGTTGAATCGGTAAGGTCCTTGTCGACCACGCCTTTATCTTTAATGAGATATTCCCTGTACTTTTCGGCAATGTTCACATAGTCTACCTTGCCGTCGTCGGAGGATACGGGGTAATATCTTACCTCCACCTCCGGAACGAGTATGCCTCGTTTTTCAAATACCTTCAAGGGGTTGGACTCGCCGCCCATAAGGTATTCGTCCTGAGTGCGAAGCTCGAAATCGAAATAAGTCGAGTTGTAGTCGGTGTTCTGCTGGTTGGAAACGTAGGTATTTATGGATGCGCAGGTGTCGCCCTTGTCGGCAACTACCATAAGTCCCGCATCCTGACCGCCGTCCTTACCCTGCTTTACTATGCCGAACATGGGCATATTCACATTCTGGATAACAGCCTGCTTCTGGGTCTTTACTATTGTTATGTTCCTGCCGTAGACAATGCCTGTATAGGTTTTCATACCGGTCTTGCCGTTATTGAACTCTATTACAGCTCCGCCGCCGTCGGGCACTACAAAGTAGCCCTCGTCCTCCAGTCCCGCTGCGCCGAAGGTAGTCATAAGCGCCAGGTCGCATACAAGCTGGCCGTCATAGCTGGAGGGGTTGTTCTCATGTATCTGTTTCGTGTCGATATAGAGCTTAAGGTAGCCGTCCTGAAGGGTGAACTCCACGGGGATATCAATGCCGGGCTGGTCGAAGGAATAGGTTATCCGAACGCCGTCCGTGATCTTCTCCGTTTTATAGCTGCCCTTGCCGTGGCTGTTCTGGGTAGTTGTGGAACGGGGATACGGCTCGCCGTAGGTAAGGGTCATTCCCGAGGCAAGCTCCTGCTTCTGGCTGAGCTTTGCATTGGAGGTCTCCAGGTCAACGGGGTTTGACCACCATATCTTGCCCGACTTTTTGTCCTCCAGGGCAAGGGTTCCCTCCTTGGAGTTCATATACAGGGTAAGGTCTCCTTTATCGGAGAGCTTCTCCATTAAAGCCAGCGCTTCCTCCTCTGTTCTGGGAGTTTCCTCTTCATCCTCTTCCTCTTCTGCGGATTCGGAGGATTCGGCGGATGTATCCTCTGCGGGAGCGTCATCTGCATAGATAGAAGCGGCAGAGGGCATCATCATTGCCAGACACAGCAGGAAAGCCAGGCTCTTTTTAAGCTTTGAATTCATTATTTAATCACCACTTTTCAAATTTGATCTGCTACACTCTCAGCCGGTAGGAAATTTCCGTATAGAGCGTGAAGATGAATATCAGCACCTGCTGGAAAAGGGTCAGCAGCAGCACCAGCAGGAATATCACCGCTATCATTGCCACAAGGGTAAGAAGGATCAGCGCTATTGTTTTCCCGAAAGAGAACTGGTGAACTGCTTTCATTGCCGAGATGAACAGCACTACTGTCCATGCCGTGCCAACGACCTCAAATGCCTGAATGAATATGTACTCATCTCTTATAAGCACATGGGACAGCACCGTACCGATAAGATACCCTGCAATATAAGGTATCAGCGAGTAGGCGGTGACAATGAAGATATTCTTCATTGACCCCTCCCCGTCGAAGAGGGTGCACATTGCCCAGTTGCAGACAACATACAGCAGGAAAAGTCCGAAGGACTGGAAAATGTAGGGGATAATGTTGAAAAGCTTATCGTAATCGGTGTAATACTGGAAGCCGTACATACGGTTGTAAGCCAGCGCCTGGATAAACAGCAGGCAGACTATGCCCAAAGCTATCTTTACAGAGCCTGCTTTCTTCCACCGCAGATCCTCAAAGCCCTCAAAGGGGTGCATAACTACGTGTTTAACAAATTGTCCCTGGGTAAGGTCCAGCATAACTTACACACCTCCCTTTCTTTGCCACGGGAATGTGATGATTCCCTTTTTGTTGAGCGAGCCTATAACCTTAGTCGCCACAACGATAACTATTATAAGGATTATCGCAGGGGTGAACCATTTCTGGAGTATCTGGTCACGGTAGCCCTCAAAGGCTCTGTTATACCGTCTGCGGCTCTGGGATATCTTAAAGTATTCCATAGCCTCCTTATACTGCTCTGCGGAAAGCAGGGCATTGCCCACGCCCACATATGCTCTGCGGTAGTTGCCGTCAAACTTGATGACGGTCTGCCAAGGGCCGAAGGATTCCTCGTAATAGCCCGCATTGTAAAGGTTGGTCGCCTCTGTTACGATATCGCCGAAGGCAGTGCGCTCAAATACGGTAATGCCGTTTTTACGGGAGTCGAGAACGAAGATCTTGTTGTCGTAGCTTTCAATGGCGGAAACGCTGCGGAAGGTTCCCAGCTGGTCTCCGTCGCCGCCCAGCACGAACATAAGGTTTGCCATTTTGTCATATTGGAAAACTCTGCCGTGAGCGAAATCGAGAATGTTCATCTCGCCGCTCGGGCCTATATCAATATCCGTAAGAGCGGAGGTCTTGGTATAGATAGAATAGTATGCGGGGGGAATATCGCCGAAGAAGGTATCGTCACCCAATGCCGAGGAAAGGATATTTGCGCCTCGGGGGTTAAGCTTCTTTACAACGTCCGTCTTGACGTCCGCAGACTCGGTAACGGTATAGATAAAACCGTCGTCGTCCAGGTCGAAGTTGGTGAAGCCTACAGGAGTGACCTTTTTCGTTCTGTCGATCTGCTCCTGGGTGGCAATGAGATTCCAGAATGCGTTCATAACTATCTCGGCGGTCGCCTCAACACGGTTCGCACCGTAGAAACCTATGAAGTCGCCCGAAATGTCGAACATTACCGCACCCCTTGTTACCGAACGGACTACAATATAAACATTGCCCGCTTTGTCCACAGCGACTTTTCTGGGGTTATAGGTAAGCTGCTGGTCGTAAAGCTCGGTCACGGGCTTTTCAAACAGTCTGTCGACTGTGCCCCGTGTATCGCACTTTATGACTCTGCCTATGGCGTTGTTTACTATCTCGCCCTCGTCGTTCAGCTCTCCTCCGCCCTCGGAATCGCATATGTAGATATATCCTGTGTACTTATCCACAAAAACGCCCTCGGGGTTTTTGAGCTTTAAGGTCTTGCCGTTATAATAAAATGTATCAAGATAGTTTACAAGGTTGAAATCAAGGTCTGTCACCAGTATTCTGTTGTTTGCCTTATCAGCTATATAAAGCAGGTTGTCGCCCGATATGAACATATCCGCAGGCTCTTTCATATTAAGGAGATTTTTCCATTCCTCCTCGTCATAATCAAAGCCGTCCATTGCCTCAACGTGCTCATACAGTCCTTTTATTTTCTGACCGTCGATAAAATCGGCGGCAGTATATCCTGCCTGGGAGGAAACTGCGTCTCCCCACTGGTCATAGCTGTAAGGGTCGTAGCTTTCCGCAGCGCTTGCGGTAACTGCATTTACGGCGCAGGCCGATATCATCACAGCCGCTGCGCTTGCCGTGCAGAACAGTCTTTTAAGAACATGCCCTTTGCCTGACATATCATCACCCTTTTCTGTAAATTCTTCACGCTGTAAACTGCACACAGTGCGATTTACACGGTACAAATACTTAGTCCTTCATACCTGCGTGAGCCATGGTTTCCATAACGTTTCTCTGCGCCAGAACGAACACCAGCAGGGGAGGTATCATAAGTACCACCGCAGAAGCTGCGATAGCGCCCTGCCTTGCAATACCTGCCGCCGCTATCTGCTGGACTACTACAGGAATGGTCTTGAGCGCCTCGTCATAGACAAGGCCGCCGCCGTTTGTGTTCCATGCGGTCTGGAACTCGAAGATGATAATTGTCATAAGCGCAGGCTTACAGTTGGGCATTACTATGCCCCAGCATATCCGCAGCAGTCCCGAACCGTCCACCTTGGCTGCCTCTATCATAGCGTCCGGAATGGTGCTCATGCTCTGCCTCATCAGGTAAAGACCCATAGTGGAGGCGATAATGGGCAGGATCAGTGCTGAATATGTATTGATCATACCGAGGGTAGCCATTACCATATACTGCATGATGTACAGTACAGTGGAGTTAAAGAGCAGGGCAATGACTACTACCTGGTTGAGAAGCGCATTTCCGGGGAATTTGCACTTTGAGAGCACAAATGCCGCAGTGGACGCAAACAGCACGTGGAACACGCACGCCACAACAGTAACGAAAATACTGTTGAACACGTTTCTCGAAAAGGGAACCCAGGAATCGCTGGCGATCTTGAAAAGATCACGGAAGTTGTCGGTAGTGGGGTCCATCGCATAAAGCTTAGGCGGCATAAGGAATACCTCCTGCACAGGCTTTATGGAGTTTACCACAGCAAGGTAAATGGGGAAGATCATAAACAGACCCGTAAAGAACAGCAGCAGGAAAATGCCTACATCGTTTTTCCAGGATTTGCCCACCTGTTTGTTGGAGCCCTTGGATTTCATCATTTTCTGATGTTCTTTTTCTCTGCGCTTCCTCAAGGCTTCCAGCGCCGCAGCGTTTTCCGCCTCCTGAAGAGCGGCAAGCTCGGAGGGCTTCAGATTTTTCTTGTTTTTCTTCATTTTAAGTAAACTCCCCCCTTATCAGTCAACATATTTGCCAAGCAGCTTGCTTATAAGGTTGTTGCACACAAGCATTGCTATGAACAGAACGAAACATACAGCGGAAGCGTAGCCCATTTCATATCTTACCCAGCCGTAGTCGTAGGCGTGGGTCATAATGGTATGAACCTTGTAGTCGGTCGAGGGGAAGCCCGCAAGGGTTCTGCCCACGATATCAACGGTAAAGGAGGATACTATCTGCATTACCGCAGCGAACATAAGGGAGGGGCCCATTGAAGGAATGGTTATGTAGATAAGCTCCTGGAAACGGGACTTGATACCCTCGATAGCGCCCGCCTCGTACATGGACTTGTCGATACCCTGGAAGCCCGCTCTCATAGCAAGGAAGCCTGCGCCCATGGATACCCACAGCTGAACCACGATAACGCAGCCGAGTACATAGTTTCCGTCGGTGAGCCACTGCTTTGCAGCGGAGGTAAAGCCCAGCTCCATAAGGAAAGCGTTAAGGTAACCGTACTGGTCGCCGGAGAAGATTAGCTGCCATACGAAGTAGATGTTGCCCGCCATTGAGGGTGCGTAGAACACCAGAGTGAACAGGGTCTTAAGAGTGGGGTGCAGCTCGTTTATCAGCCACGCCAGCATAAAGCTCATGGCATAGCTGAGAGGCCCTGTAAAAATTGCGAAAATAAGGGTCGTTCTGATGGACTGGATAAATACATCGTCCTCCAGGAACATTGAGTAGAAATTCTGAAAGCCGATCCACTTGGGAAAGCTTGCCATATTAAAGTCGGTAAAGCCCATGGGAAGCGACATTACTACAGGTATTACCGTAAATATGAGAAAGAGTATCATAAACGGTGCAAGCATTACGTAGCACATATAGTTTCGCTTCATCTCGTGGAGAGTGTAGTCACGCCTTTCCTTGCGGGACATTTTTCTCTCTGAGGGCAGCAGAATTTCCTTTTTTACTGAAGCATTTTCAGCCAAGGCTAAAGCCCTCCTTTCTTTTAGTCATCAAGACCTAAGTTTTTGCGTTTACGGGTTATCTCGGTATTAATGTCCTTATTGTACCAGCGAAGGGTCTCACGGGCGTTATCGGCGTCGTTTACAACGGCTCTGAATGCGTTCATGATACTTCTTGTTACAACGTAGGAGGATGGGATAATGGGTATCTCGTCCAGCTCATTCAGCTGTGCGTTGATCTTTGCAAGGTCGGATTTAGACCAGTTGAGCTTCTGAAGAGCCTCAACATTGGCAGTCTCAAACCGCCCTAAGGGACCCATTACGCCCTCGACATTCTGTCCGTAGGTCACCATAGTATCGGTGTCGGTGAACCATTTGATGTATTCCCAGGCGCCGGTAGGATTCTTGCAGTCCTTTAATACGATAAAGCCCGAACCGGAGGAGTTTGCCGCATGGGAAACAGTTCCGTCCTCACGCCTTGTTCCGGGAACGGGGCAGAAGTCCCACGCACCCTTTATCTCGGGAGCTGCCACATTCAGCTGATTGTAGAATGAGCAGTAGTTCTGGATAACTATGGGCGCCTCGCCTGTTCTGAATCGGGAGAATGCGTCGTAAACCTGATCGAAATTATATGTGGTATAGAACTTTGTCCACATATCGAATGCGTCAACAGCTGCCACGGTGTCAAAGTTTGTGGCTGTCTGATCTTCATTATAGTAGTTCTGACCTGTCTGCAGCATAAGCATTGCAAAGGTGTGGCCTACCTCGGTAGAGGGGGCAACAGCGTTACCGTTGACGTTGGCGGGAAGGATAAGTCCGGGCTGCATATATTTACGCTGGATCGCAGGGAGCATATCTATAAGGTCCTGCCACGTCTCGGGGGGCTCTGTAATGCCTATTTCCGAAAGGGTATCGGTGCGGTAGAACATCATGGGGAAAGTTCTCTGAATGGGTATGCCGTAGGTCTGATTGTCATAGGTATAATGAACCATAGCTTTTTCCTGGAAGCGGCTCTTTACCTCGTCAAAGCCCGGCATATCGTCAAGGGGGATAAGCAGGTCACGGATCGCAAGGTTTACAGGGAACTCCCCGCCCACGAACATTGCAACATCGGGACCCTTGCCAGCAAGCACGGCCTCCATGATAGTACCCTGCACCAGGTTAATGGAAACGTCAATACCTGTCTGGGGAGTAAACTCCGACTCTGTAAGCTGCTTTACGACCGTTGTCTGGTCACGGCCGAGGCCAACCCATACAATTACCGAATCCGCCGAGGAATCGGAAAGCACGGTGTAATCCTCAAAGAATGAACCGAAAAATCCCTTTGCCGAGAAAGCAATTGACTTAAAGAAATTTTCCTTGACGCTTGTAAATTCCGACTTTTTGCCCTTGCCGTCAAAGGCGGGGAGAACTTCGATAAAATCTATCTCCAGGGGCTGGTCACGGTACTCTCTCATCCAGGAGGAAACTGCGCTTATGTTATCCTTCATGGAGGAGTTGGATATGTAGTCGGGGATCTTGTTGGGCTTTTTGATGCAGCGGTCGAACACGTCTGCCAGACGGGCAAGCACCGTTGCCTCGGAGCCCGATGAATCGGACAGTCCCTCGATTATTTCCTGCTCGTTTTTCAGCTCCGCCGACATTATCGCACAAGCGTCCATAAAATCGGGCATTTCGTTGTAAATGCGGTAGTCGGTGTATTTGTCGGGGTTGGGACCCGTTATCATAAGTATCTTGCGGTAATAGCTGTTGGCCTCATACACCACGCTGTCCAGGCGGCGCATTGATTCGCCTATTTCACCCGGGATAGCCTCAAGAGTAAGCTCGTGGGTCCCTGCGGTAAGGTAAACATAAGCTTCCTCGCCTGTGCTGTCCTTGGGGGAGACCATTATCCAGTCGGTGGAGTAACCAAACTTCACCTGCTCGAAAGGCTCGGAGGGGACTTCGCCGTCAATATAAATCCGGCGGTTGGAGTACAGGCCTCTCATCACGTCCTGTCTGCCTTTGATACCTATTTTATAGTACCCGTCGGCGGGTATGTTCATTTCCCAGGTAACAGACTGCCCCGAGGTATCCCAGGTGCCGTCGCCAACGGTGTTGTACCGCTCCTTAACGGGGTGGGAGGGATTGCCCGTATGATCCTCGGTCAGATATGTGCCTCGGTCATAGGTGGGGAATATGGTCTGGGAATTGGTGTTCTTGTAGCTTTCGCCCTGTAATCTGACAGGCTCTGCACCGTCGTTCTTATGCAGATCGTCATCGGAGGGGCGCTTGTACGCCTGCGCAGGCTCATACTGGAAAAGGCTCAGGTCGGCAATAGCCACAGAAGCTTTTTCCGACGAAAGGCTTATAGTATGTTCGCCCTCGTCCAGATAGAAGTACAGCGGCTCATTGAAAAGTCCGTCGGAATCCTTAAAGGCAGTAGTGACCCACTTGGGATCCTCCACCTGGGGGGGACGGGTCTCATTGTCCCTCTCGTTGGGTGCGATCTCATACTTGGACTTCCACACCCTGGGGAATGAAACACGGCTTGCTGTGTCGAAAGGAATTTCGCCGTCAATAAGCACGGACATTTCCGAGGTAGTGTTGCCGCCGGTAATGGGAAAATATGTCGCCTGAATGTTGTAAGCGCCCGCTGTCTCCACATTTACCTTGAAATTCAGCTTGCCGTCCTCATTGCTCCATATGACGACATTGTTCTTTCCCTCATAAGAGCCGACTTCGACCTGGGCGTCGTTTTCGCAGGAATCGTAGGTCATGGACACACCCTCGATATTCTTGGTTCTGGGTCTCGGGGCGTCAGCGATCTCGTCGTGGTAATCGCTGTAGGTCTTTTGCTTTTCGTACATAATTGTCGCTTGTCCGTCCGACTGCGAGCCGCCCGATTCATCGGCAAGCGCAGTAAAGGAGAATGAACCGAGACATACGGTCACAGCAGTAAGGCCGGACAAAAACCGTTTCAGACTGGTTTTCCTTGACAAAAGATAGACCACCTTTCGTGTGAGAATAGGTCATATTGTGCCCGACATACAGCACACGCTGTATGCAATACACAACGTTCACCGCTGCAATTTTGCGTTAGTTTGCGTTGACGCTCTTTTGCATAGCGGTAATATTTAGCCAAATGCCGTTTCATTTATGTATTTTTGTAATCTGCATCTGGTGAAAAAATATGAACCCGTATAATAATTATAACAATTATACAAAGATTTGTCAAGTAATTGCAGAATTTTTTGTGTATATTTTCACGCTAATATTTTGGTAATTTGTCACAAAATTTTCAAAGCGCCATTGTTGCATTCTACAGGCTGTATAATTAAAATGACATAATACGAGGAATTATGATGTTTTTTTTAGACAATATATACAATAAAAGGCTGTAAAAAGCAAAAACATCCCCTGCCGATCGTGAACCGAAACGGAATTGGGATGTAAGAGTGAGCTTATACTGATTCGTTAAAGTATATCATATTTTTTGTCAAGCTCATCCGCCGCTCAACAATGGAAAGGACAGGAATAGATCCTGTCCGTATTCTTAAGATCATATGTACTTGTGCTTGTCCTTATTGCCTTTTAACTATTCTCGCTGCTGCACTTTATCTGAGGTTCATTTTCTCTTGGTTCATGAGTTTCAATATACCTTATAATTCGTATGATCTCATCTCCGGGAATATCCTTTTCACGCAAAACATCAATCAAGTTAACAATCCCTTTACCTGTCATTATCTCAACCTCCCTTTTTATGCACAGCCATGAGCAAAATGCAGCTAAAGGAAACACCAAAACCTTGCTCATCTATTATTATACAATACTTTTCATATCTTGTCAATAGTTATATAACAGTATAACACGGTATTTCAGCAGGCAAACAAAGTGAGAATAAATAGCTCATTAACTCGTTGAAATACCGTGCCTCTCAAAAGAAAAGGGCGGATAGTAAGTCCGCCCGAATATTCTTAACCATATTGCCCGATGAGCGCCCGACAGTGCCGAACCCCACCCACGACAACTCACAAAGAGTATTTTACATTTATTATTATAAACACCCACCATAATATGGGATGACCGTTATGCCGCAAGACACAACTCCTTTTTTATGCGACCTATAAAGGCGTAGCAATACAGTTACTGTAATTATTATATCACTCTTTAAGACTCATGTCAAGCTTTTTGCGTAAAAAGTTTAATTATTTTTTTGTCAATTCTTTTTAATTGTTCCGCAGTTACACTATATGCCTCCTCTGCCTCAGTCTTTGGTTTAATGATCCTCATTTTGGATATACAGCGTATTTGAAGCAGCATAAGATAACCCTCTACATCTGAACCGGGAATTACTTTTCCCAAATAAATCTCCGACGGATGCAGACTTTGCGGCGTTCTGCCTTTTTTAAGCGAGGAAATCGGAGCTACCACAACGCAGCCGTTTCCCCTACTGTTGTACGTATCAAGCACTACCGCATAATGCGGTCCTCCCAATTCATTTCCTATATTGAAGCCAAAGTTTACATGAACAATCTCGCCCCGTCTGTAAATTCTCAGACGATCGGGCTTAAATGTTTTTTCATATTTCAAATAGTCTGCCCATACAAAAATCCAATCAGATATAATCTCCCGATGTTTTGCAGACAAATCCAAAATCGTCTCTTTAAGTTTCGCAATGCTTTTGCCGGTTTGTCCGAATCGGATTCATTTGTTGATTTTTCCTTTTCCTGTACAAACATTATACATATTCTCCTGTCATTCACATTCTCCAAAAAAACTGCCCGCATTTCTGCGGGCAGTCTATAAACCTTTTAGGAATCAAGCCTATAGCTTAAAGGCTTCAATTAGCCTCTCTTCTTAGCAACAACTGCTGCTGCTGCGAGAGCTACAGGGATAACAGCCAGAGCAACGGGAGCGTTGCCGGTCTTAGGAGAGGAAACAGGAGCTACAGGAGCAACTGCCTCAGTTATAGGAGCCTCAGTTACAACAGGCTCGTCGATCTCTACAGGCTCATCGATATCAACATCCATAGGATCGATAACGATCTCATCGCCATCATCATCGCTGATAATGTCGCCGTCGCCTTCAGCACCCTCGCCGGGAACTACATCGTCCTCCTCAAGGTTGCCAACGGTTACTGTGAGAGAATCCCAGTACCAGTCGATAGGAGTGTACAGGAGCATCTTGGTGAGGAATGTCTTAGCCTCGGTTACCTTGCCCTCGTCAGTGATGGTGAACCAGTCAAAGGACAGGGTGTCAGCGCCCCAGTTGAACTTATCGGTGTCGGACAGCTGCATTGTGAGGCCGCTGTTTACAACGATAGCGCCGGTGAAGAGGTTCTGTGCCCATGCAGAGCTGTAGGAACCGTACATATCGAACTCAGTCTGGCCCATGAGGCTGTAGGAGTTGTCAAGGTTGGTGTACAGGTGCTGGCCAAAGGTAGGATTGTACCAGTCCTGAGAATTTACCTGCCAGCCGTAAGCACGGTCAACGTCGATCCAGTCGCCGCCGAAAAGCTTGGACTTAACAGTTGCAACATAGCCGTTGTAGCTCTTGAACTCAAATACTACGTTCTCGTTGTTAGCGATAGCGTCGTTCAGAACTGCTACAGGGTTGGTGTAGTACTTGCCGCCTGCCTTACGAGCTACGAGAGCGTTGGTAACATTTGCAGGATTGGTAAGAGTAGACTTCATAGGATAAATCTTCTCAGAGTTCTCGCCGGCCTTAAAGCTGCCTACAGCAAGAGGCTGCGAAGCGCCGGTAATGCCGGTTACATTAGCGGTAACGCCGGACATCAGATCAGCCTGACCAAGTGTCTTGTCACCGTTAGGATTAATGCCGAGCCACTCGAGTACGGTCTTGCCGTTCCAGCCGAAGCTCATATCGCCGTCTGCAATGTTGGTGTAAACAGTTGCAGGAACTTCATAAGTGAGCTTGATAACGCCGTTCTGGAAAGAATAAGCAAATGCGGAAGAAGACTGACCAAGTTCAGCATTGTCAAAACCGGAAATGTTCAGTGTTGTGTCTGCAGCGCTGGACTTCTTGTCGTTAGCAGCGCCAAGGTTAAGGTTGATGTCAAAAGTGCCGCCACCGAGAGCAACAGGTGTGTAGTTCTTGATTACGAAATCGCCTGCGTCGTTAGCGTCCTTGTGAACCCACTTCTGAGTTACGGTTACAGGGTTGGTCTCGGAAACGAGGTTCTTAAGAGATGTGAAGGAAACCTCAACATCGTGCAGAGTAGCGTTGGAACCCGTGCCGGAAGTCTTGAGCCAAGTGCCGTTGCCTACGCCAACTGTGAGCTTCTCAGCTACATCATCAAAACCGTAGTCGGAAGCACCGTTCGCATAAGTGATAACGAACTGGATCTGTGCATTTGTAGAGTTCTTGTCCTCTACATAGGTCTTAAGGTCATAAGTAAGAGAGATGGAATCCTGATCAGCGGATACCACAGTAGCCATTGCAGATACGGCCATTGCGCCAGCCATTACGCCGGCAATTGTCTTTTTCATGTTCATGAAAAAAATCCTCCTTGTTTTGTTTTGGTTTTCTTTCTTATTTATTTCCAAATTTTATGGAAATCAATAATTAGTGAACTGTGACACGCTTTTCGCTGTATCACGTTTTGATTATACCACACATTCAGGTTTCTGTCAATGTACAAACTCGCCAAACTTACAATCGCATTTTTAGCCCTAATGTACACATTTTCACCAAAAGACCTTTAAAAATCGGTTTTCGGAGAATCAGAACCCGCTGTTATTTCAGAAGCACGCTGCCGACCCGGAGGGGGCTGCTCCTTAGGAGCACTCGCTGCGCTTCATCTGCGGTATGATTATACTATACATCATTTTTCGAGAAAAAGCAATAGGCAAAATGAACAAACCTGAATATTTTTTTAAGAACTTTTAAGAGCGTTTTCACAAACAAATGGAAAATTTTGGTAAAAATGGGTGTCAGGCGGATAAAATTTGTGTGTTGTTCTTCCCGAATTGGCGGGCTGGCGGACTTTTTGGAATAATTTTCCGGTTGTTTTTGGCGGGTTTTTCCGTGCGGCGGTTTTATATTATTATAGTATAGATAAGAACATGCGGAAGCGGAGGATATATTATAATATATCATTTTGGGGAATTTTTGAAAAACGCTTGACAAACCGGGAGCGAGGGTGTATAATATAATTGTAGATTAAACTACATAAGAAACAACATATTCAAAAAGCCCCCCGTCTTTCGATCGTCCGGGGGGCTCGTTTTTACCCATAAAGGCAAAACGGGGATCGTTATCGTCATTACTTATCGTGCCTGTCGATCCACTTGCATATGTAGTAAGCTGCTACATCCGCCAATATCGACACGATAGTTTCGATGAGAAACAACATATTCAGCCTCCTTTCCTCGCCGGATTTCTCCTTAAAGTTCAAGAGTGACGATATTTTGAATATAACATATTTGTCGGGATTTGTCAATCCCTGCATTTTTTGAGAATTTTGAAAAAGGCTTGAAAAATCGGTAGTGAAGGTGTATAATAGTCAGAGAGAAATCTCAACTCTGTTATGCTCAAAGCATCCCAAAATTTGAGCCCCCGGTCTTGCTTAAAGACGGGGGTTTTCGCTTTTGTCCCGAGGGACACCGGCTGTCGGGCAGAGGTATTTTAATCTTGTCCGTCCGCTGCTTGTCATTAAAAATAAAACCCGATGAGCATAAATTGATCGATACCTGTTGCAGCACCGGCGGATCAAGCAAAATTTATTGTTGAAGCCTGCAAATGTTATATTGATAACCATTGAATTATACAAGAGGGAAATGTTAATAATCGCCGACAGCCGCCGGAAAAACTGCAGAGGTCTGGTAAATATTCCTATACATATTTAATAAATTGTTAATAATTTGATTATTAATTGTCAATTATTTTTATGCTATAATAAAATTATATATATCTTTTTTGCAGGAGGACCTTTTATGAAAAAATTCGGAAAAAAATCAACAGCAGCATGCCTTGCAGCTATGCTTACATTTACTATGGGCGCAACCTGCTTTGCAGGGGAATGGAAGGAGACCGACAACGGCAAAATGTACCTTGACGACAACGGAAAAGCCGTTACGGGTATCCGTGAGATCGACGACAATACCTATTATTTCAACAGCAAAGGCATAATGCAGAGCGGCTGGCTTACCGATAAGAATGGCAGCAGATTTTATTTCGGCAGCGACGGGGCTATGAAAACAGGCTGGCTCAAAATAAAAAGCAGCCGTTATTACCTTACCAAAAACGGCTCGGCTGCCACAGGGGTAACCAAGATAGGCGACAACTATTATTGCTTCAGCGATAAGGGACGTATGCTCACAGGCTGGCAGTCTGCAGGAGGAGAGACCTATTACTATGAGTCCAACGGCAAGCGGGCTGTGAACAAGACCCTTAAAATAGATGACAAGCGCTACCGCTTTGACAGCGACGGAAATGTTATCACCTCTATGAAAGCCGCTCCTGCCAAGGACCCCAACGAGATCATTTATCCCACGGAAATTTCCGCTATGGCAAAAGAGATACCCATGCGCAAGTTCACTAAATGCTATATCACCTTCAACATTACACCCAAGGACGCCAATTACAAGGAATTTACCTACAAATCATCCAACTCGGATATTGTCGAAATTGACAAATACGGCGAGATGTATGCCAAGGCAAAGGGTTCCTGCACCATTACGGTGACCTCTCAGCATGACTCTTCCGTTAAATTTTCCGTCAAGGTAAAAGTTTCCGAATAAACCGATTCAGGAGGCAGGGCTTCCCCGGGCAAGACTTCCCGGCGGAAGCCTTAACCATATCATTATCAATAAGAGGTAAGTTTCAATGTATTTTCGGGAAACACCGATCAAACCGCATTAAAGATTTTATTGATCTAAAAAAACTGCTGTGACCGGCGGTAAGTTCCTTTGATCGGCTATCCCTTATTATACAGAATCAAGTAAAGGAGTTGGAAGTTTGAAGCATAGCGGGAGCAGCCCCTAAGTTTCAAAGTTCCTTTGGTGCGAAAACCTAATTTGAGGAGTGGAGAAAAATGCATTCATGGGAAAACGAAGCCCTTTCCCCGGAGGAACGGGCAAGGCTTATCACAGAGGAAATGACAACCGAGGAACAGTCGGCGCAGCTGTCCTATAACGCCCCTGCCGTGCCGAGGCTGGGCATTCCCGCATATAACTGGTGGAACGAGGGCTTGCACGGCCTTGCAAGGGCGGGTACGGCTACAATGTTCCCCCAGGCGATAGGGCTTGCCGCCTCCTTTGACAGGGCGCTTGTACAAAAGGCGGCCGAGGTCACCTCCATAGAGGCACGTGCCAAATACAACGCCTATAAGGACAGGGACAATGACATTTACAAGGGGCTGACCCTTTGGTCGCCCAATATCAACATTTTCCGAGACCCCAGGTGGGGGCGGGGGCATGAGACCTACGGGGAGGATCCCTATCTGACTGCGGAGCTGGGAGTTTCCTATGTAAAGGGGCTTCAGGGGGACGGTGCAGTTCTCCGCACCGCCGCCTGCGCCAAGCATTTTGCCGTTCACAGCGGCCCCGAAGCGCTGCGGCATGAGTTTGACGCCGAGGCTTCCGAAAAGGATATGGAGGAAACATACCTGCCTGCATTCAAGGCTCTTGTCGAAGCAAACGCCGAGGGCGTCATGGGGGCATACAACCGTGTAAACGGCGAGCCTGCCTGCGCTTCGGGGTATCTTATGGATAAGCTTAAAGAATGGGGCTTTGACGGGTATTTCGTTTCCGACTGCTGGGCTGTCCGTGATTTCCATGAGCATCACCATGTTACCCGCAACCCTGTGGAATCCGCCGCTATGGCGATAAAAGCGGGCTGCGACCTTAACTGCGGCTGCACATATGCTCATCTGCTGGCATCCCTTGACGAGGGGCTTATAAGCGGAGAGGATATAAAAAGGGCGTGCGTTCATGTAATGCGCACCCGCTTCAGGCTGGGAATGTTCGATAAACAAACCGAATTTGACCGTATCCCCTACAGCGCTGTCTGCTCTCCCGAGCATGAAAACGCCGCTCTTGAATGCGCCCGCAGAAGCTTTGTAATGCTCGAAAACAACGGGATATTGCCGTTTAATAAAAATATTTCTTCCGTTGCCGTAATAGGCCCGAATGCCGACAGCCGCACTGCCCTGGAGGGCAACTACTGCGGCAGGGCGGACAAGTATATCACATTTTTGCAGGGCTTGCAGGAAATGTTTGACGGGAGGATATTCTACTCCGAAGGCTGTCACCTTTACAAGGACAGGATATCCGGACTTGCCATGGCGGGCGACCGCTATGCCGAGGCTGAGGAATGCGCCAAGGCGGCGGATATTTCCGTTATCTTCACAGGGCTGGACGCAACGCTGGAGGGCGAGGAGGGGGACACGGGCAATGAGTTTTCCTCCGGAGACAAGCAAGCCCTTGCCCTGCCCTGTTGCCAACAGATACTTATCGAAAAAACAGCCGCTCTCGGCAAGCCTTATATAATCGTAAATGTTTCCGGCAGCAGTATAAATTTCCTGCCGAAGGAGGGCGTACAAAAGCCTGCCGCCGTTATACAAAGCTTCTACCCCGGGGCGCAGGGCGGCAGGGCTCTGGCGGAGATACTCACAGGCAGGATATCCCCCTCGGGCAAGCTTCCCGTGACCTTTTACAGGTCAGCAGACCTGCTGCCGGATTTTACCGATTATTCCATGAAAAACCGCACCTACCGTTATCTCGAAAATCCGGATAATGTTCTTTATCCCTTCGGCTTCGGGCTTACTTACGGGGAAATTATTGCGGAGAACGTTGCCTGTACCGGAAACACGGCTGTCGTGAACGTGAAAAACATTGGCAAATACGACTGCGAGGACGCAGTTCAGGTCTACATTAAGGCAGACTGCGAATATGCCCCGAAAAACCCCGTTTTATGCGGATTTGAACGTGTTTCGATGAAAGCGGGGGAGAGCAGAACGGTAACTGTCCCCTTGGGCAAAAATGCCTTTACCTCGGTAAACGAAAAGGGCGAAAGGGGAGTATTCGCCGGAAGCTTCACCCTTTACGCAGGCACTCACGCTCCGGCTGAATCGGACGAAAAGCAATGCTTCTGCCGCATAAGCTTGTAAGCTTGTGAGAATGCCTGAAAGTTACAGGACTTTCCCCGATTGAAGAAATTTTTGATGTACAGGATAAAGTAAAATAAAATCAGAAATATGAAAATTTGAAAGGAAAAAATATTATGACCGATAGAATAAGCCTTGCAAACACACTTTGGAAATTCCGCCTTTACAGCAGGGAGGATACTCCCAAAGCCCCCGATATAAACGCTGCCTTTGACGATACGGTAACCCTCCCCTCTACCGTTTCCGCCGCAGGGAAAGCCCCTGTCACGAACGAGCGCAGCGACGGCTATCTGACCGACCCGAGACGGTTTGAGGGGTATGCGGTATATGAAAGAACTGTGGAGGTCACAAAGGACGATTCCTGCGATATTTTTCTTTGTCTGGAGCGAACCCGAACCACAAGCCTTTACATTAACGGGGAATTTGCGGGGACACATAACAGCCTCTGCACCCCTCACCGATACAATATCACCGAATTTGCGGATGTAAAGCCTCTGCGGATAACCTTGCTTGTGGACAACATTTCCTGCCCTGTGCCCGGAGGACATATGACCTCTCAGGACACCCAGACCAACTGGCTTGGGGTCACAGGGGATATTTACATAGAATACCGTGAGAAAAACCGCCCCGAACAGCTGCGGATATTCCCCGACCCCGATAATATGACCGTTACTTTAAAGGGCGTGGTGAACAGCCTGGAAAGCTGCGATATAAGCGTTTCCGTTGAGGGCTTCCCCGAAATGAACTGTAAGGTAAGCGGGAAATTCGAGGCTGTTTATAAAATGGAAAACGCCGTGAAATGGAGCGAACACACTCCGACGGTTTACACTATGAAGGTCAAGGCGGGCAGAGATGTTACCGAGATAAAATTCGGTATGCGCAAGTTCACCGTAAGCGGCAGCGACATTATGCTGAACGGCGAAAAGATATTCCTGCGTGGAAAGCATGACGGCATGATATTCCCCCTTACCGCCGCAGCGCCTACCGATAAAGAGTCATGGCTGGGTGTAATGGGCGCAGCAAAGGAACACGGTATAAACCACTACCGCTTCCACACCTGCTGCCCTCCCGAGGCTGCCTTTGAGGCGGCGGACGAGCTTGGCATATATATGGAGCCCGAGCTTCCCTTCTGGGGAACTGTTGAGGAAACTCTCACGCCCGGGCAGCAGTATCTTGTGGACGAGGGCTTTAAAATTCTGGACGAATTTGGCAATCACCCCTCATTCTTCGCTCTTTCTCTGGGCAACGAGCTTTGGGGCAGCACCGAACGGCTGAATGAGATTCTGGGGGACTACAAAGCCCACGACAGCCGTCCCCTTTACACGCAAGGCTCAAACAATTTCCAGTTCTGGCCGCAGGTTCTCCCAAACGAGGATTTCTTTGTGGGAGTGCGCTGCTCAAAGGACAGGCTTTTCAGAGGCTCTTATGCCATGTGCGACGCTCCCCAGGGGCATATACAGACCTCTGCGCCGAACACTAACTATAATTATGACAGCCTTATCCGTCCGCAAATGTCTGCGGGCAGCGGCGAGGGTACTGTGCGCACTATCGAGATACAGTACGGCACGGGGGTCAAGACCGTTACCGTGGACAGCAGCAGCGGCGAGCTTATCCCGAAAGTTCCCGTGGTTTCCCATGAGGTGGGGCAGTATTTCATGTACCCCGATTACAGCGAGATAGAGAAATACACGGGAGTTTTAAAGCCATACAATCTGGAGATATTCCGTGAAAGACTTGAGAAAGCGGGGCTGCTGCCTTTGGCGGACAGATACTTCAGAGCTTCGGGCAGATTTGCGGCGGAGTGCTATAAAATGGAGATAGAGACCGCCCTGCGGTCAAGGGAGCTGTCGGGCTTCCAGCTGCTGGATATCCAGGATTTCACGGGGCAGGGAACTGCACTGGTAGGCGTGCTGAATGCATTTATGGAAAGCAAGGGGGTAATATCCCCCGAGGAGTGGCGTGAGTTTTGCTCGGACAGGGTAATTCTCGGCTGCCTGCCGAAGCTTGTATTTGCGGCAAGGGAAAAGGTTTCCATGGAAGTTATGCTGTATACTTATACGGGGCGTGAGGAAAATTCCCCCGAGGTCATTGTTACTCTGAATGACACCGAATATACGCTGAGTTCAAACGGCGTTTACAGGAACGGCACATTTTCACTGGGCAGTATTGACCTTGAAATGCCCGCAGCCGATAAGCCCTGCAGCGCTGTGCTTTCCCTTAAATGCGGCGAAAGTGTGAACAGCTATACTTTGTGGATATTCCCCGAAATTCCGGATATTTCGCCCGAAGGCGGATATATCACAGACTGGGAAACGGCAAAGGCGAAGCTTGCCAACGGCGAAAAAGTGCTGTTCATTCCCGACAGCCTCCCCGAGGAAAAGTCGGTGGAGGGAACATACTGCACGGATTTCTGGAATTATCCCATGTTCAGGTCCATATCCGAATCCATGAACAAGCCTCTGCCCGTGGGCACGCTGGGGATATTGGCGGATAAATGTCACCCTGCGCTGTCCGCATTCCCGTCCCTTGAATATTCCAGCCCGCAGTGGTATGACATTGTGACAAATTCCCGTGGGGCAGTGCTGGACGGCACAGGGATCGACCCTATAGTCCGTGTTATCGACAACTGCGAAAGAAACCACAGCCTGGGGCTTATTTTTGAAGCGGCTGCGGGCGGCGGAAAGCTGCTTGTCTGCACGGCTGCCCTGCACAGCAGCGAAAGTCTCCCCTGCAAATGGATGCTGAGAAGCCTTTCCGATTATATGGCTTCGGATAAATTCGAACCGAACAAATCGGTGGATATTGATTCCCTTGACAAAATTTTTAACTGACCGTACCGGGGGCAGGAAATGCGTTTGCCGTACTGCCCCCGGCATAGTATTGCTTTAGAGAGGGCGGCTGTTTTTATGGAAACGATCAGAAATTTTTTGGATAAAATCATAAATTATGCGAAAGAAAACAAAAACGATATTTCGGTCGATCTTTTTTATGGAGTGGTCATTGCACTTTTTGTAAGCCTTGCAGGCATTGCATCAGGCTATTTCCTTATGTGGAAAGCGCTGTATATGGCTCCCTACTTTGAATTTTGGGATCTGGCGGAAGCTTGGGTGACGGCGGTATGCTCCGCCTTTGCGGTGCTTGCGGCAGAGATCGTTCTGATGATTTTTTTCGGACAAAGGATCTCAGAGCACATAAAGGCCGCCAAAACTCTTGCCAAGGTCCAGCTTATTCTGGGATCAGGTCTGATCCTGATAAACCTGCCCTGTATATTGAACATATTGAACCTTTTACTGCCCGGTATACTGGACATTTATATAGATTTCCCGATCCCCGAAACTTTTTTATTTGCGGATATACCTGTGGGGATTTCTTTGTTTATTCCCTCCAAAGTGTTTTGGATTCGGCGGGAGAGATTTTGAAAATAAGTGACAGAATGCACTTTTGGCGGCGGACAGGAGAAAAATTCATTTTCCCTCTTGCAAACAGGAAAAATATGTGATATACTAAATAGGGTAATAATGGGAAACCTTTCCCGGGAAGGTTTTCCTCAAAATCTTGTATAATTTAGGAGAATGAAAAAATGGCAAAACGATCCGCTAAAATTGCGGTTACTTATTTTGTAACAATAATCTGCGCCTTGGGGATAATCGGCGGGGCGGGCTATATTGCCCTGCAAAAAGTGATGAACAGCGAAAGCGATATGGAAAAGCTGAGCCCCGAAGCGGAGATAACCCTTGCTGACCCTGACGGCGAATATGTTCCCGATCAGGGATACGGGCAGACGGCGCTGTTTATCTGCGAGTATGAGCGCAAGGCTTCGTCGGTGTGCTTTGTGATGACCCGCTTTGTGCCTTATGAAAACAAGCTGGTGGTCGTGCCGCTTCAGTCGGACATATGCACGGTATCGGAGGGCAAGACAAACACCCTTTACGAATTTTACCGCCTTGGAGGAACGGCGGAGGCTGTAAAGGCGGTGGAGGCAGCTACGGGGGTGACCGTCGACAAGTATATGAAGCTCACCAAGGAAAGCTTTACGGTATTTGCCAATTATATGGGGAATATCGACTATGAAGTGCCCTACAATCTGGTCTATGAAAATCAGGAAACTGGGGACAGCACCGTTATAAAAGCAGGCGTTCACACGCTGGACAGTTCAATGCTGAACAAGCTGCTCACATTTCCCGAATACAGAGGCGGCGAGGAATACAGGGCAAAGGTGGTGGGTGCTATAACCGTTTCCCTGATAAATTCGGGGGCTAAGAGTTATCTTAAAACAGGCAGGGAGAATGTGTTTACAAGCATTGTCAACAGCGATGTGGAAACGAACATAACAAAGTACGATTATGAGGATCTGGAGCCTGCGTTCGGCTATGTTCTGGGAAATACGAACACCCCTGCGCAGCTGGTCATTCCCTCGGGGGTATACAATGAGAACAACTGCTATGTGCTGGACGACAGCTTTCTGGTTGCGCTGCCCAGGTGGTTTTCAATGGAATAGGATATGAAGGCTTTTTCCCTGATGGGGGGAAGCCTTTGTGTCTGTGAAAATGAACGGTGGGGAATTATGGAGTATTATTATATTGAAGAGGTTAAGATAAAAAAGCCGCTGCCGGGAAATGCTTATTTTTCGGGGCTGCCTGCGGTGAGGAATCTTGCGGGGGAGGGGGCGGTTTCCTTTGGGAATGACGTTACCTTTATTGTGGGGGAGAACGGGTCGGGGAAGTCAACGCTTCTGGAGGCTGTTGCTGTGGCGGCGGGGTTTAACCCCGAGGGGGGAACGAAAAATTTCAGCTTTTCCACTTTTGACAGTCATTCGGGGCTCAGTGACTATATTACACTCAGCAGAGGGGCGTACCCGAAGGACGGATTTTTTCTGCGGGCGGAGAGTTTTTATAATCTTGCAAGTTCTATTGAGGAACTGGACAGTCAGCCCTGCGGTTCGCCTCCTGTTATAGGGGCATACGGCGGGGTCTCGCTGCATGAGCAGTCTCATGGGGAGAGCTTTCTGGCGGTGCTGCGGAACAGGTTTCGTGGGAACGGGCTGTACATTCTGGACGAGCCTGAGGCGGCGCTTTCGCCGACGGGGATAATGTCGCTTATGGTGATAATCCATGATCTTATAGAGAAAAATTCGCAGTTTATCATTTCCACGCATTCGCCTATTTTAATGGCATATCCGGGGGCGTTTATTTATGAACTGCGGGAGAGTGAGATTGCCGCAGTGAGCTATCGGGAAACGTCGCATTATATTCTGACGAGGCGTTTTCTGGAGCAGCCCGAGAAAATGGCGGAAAGGCTGTTGAATAGCGAATAACAAGCGCACTCACTTCCACTTGGGTTTCCAAAGGGCTTTGCCCTTTGGCGGGTCAGAGGGCAATATGTTTTTTCAAAACAGCCCTTGCGGGGGTCGGGGGGCAATATGTTTTTGCAAAACAGCCCCCTCTAACAGCTGCCATACAGAACGCACTTCAAGAGCACCCCCAAAACCGCCGCCCGATTCGGTAAAATAAAAAAACGAAGTCACGCAAAATAAGGTATCTCACAATTGCCAAAAAGGTGACAATCGGGCGGCGGTGCAGCATAGAAATGCACGGCGAATGCTGTGCGTTTCATGCTGCCGCCCGTAAGGGCGAAGTCGCTTACAGGTGTAGACAAAGTAAAGCAATTCACCAAACAGGTAATGCCCGATTATCAGGGCAAATAGGGGTGACGCCTCGGCTATGCCTCGCTTATGCGCCCTTACGGGCGGCAGTATGAAACGTGTGACGTTCGTCACACGTTTCTATACTGCTGCGCCGCCCGATTTTTACTTTTTGAGCGGTTGTGAGATGCCTTGCTTTGCGTGACTTCGACTTGTAGGTTAAACGAATCGGGCGGCGCATTTTGGGGTGCTCTTGAAATGCGTTTATTTGCGGCGGTTGTTAAAGGGGGCGCCGCCCCCCGTCCCCCGCTGGGGCGCTGCCCCAGACCCCGCCAAAGGGGGAACCCCCTTTGGAAACCCGCTTGAAGTGTGTGCTCTTGTAGTGCGTTTTGTATGGCGGCTGTTAGAGGGGGCTGTTTTGCAAAAACATATTGCCCCCCGTCCCCCGCTGGGGCGCTGCCCCAGACCCCGCCAAAGGGGCGCACCCCTTTGGAAACCCGCTTGGAGTGAGTGCTCTTGAAATGCTTTTGTGTGCTTGATTGCTTTAATTACCGCTATTTGCCATTCACTGAATTAATGAAAAATTTTCGGAATATTTTAGCGAATGCGGTACATAATAATGTAGACCGAAAGGAAAATGAAAATGCGGCTGGATAAGTTTGTGGCAAGCCAGAAAAATATTTCCCGAAAAGATGCAGGTGAGCTGATACGGCGTGGCAGGGTCACTGTTGACGGCATTGTCCCCAAAAAACCCAACACCCATGTCGACCCCGGACACAACAGCATTACTCTTGACGGAATGCACATATTATACCGCAAATATATGTATATTATGCTCAACAAACCCCCGGACGTAATATGCGCCACCCGTGACGAGCTGAGCAGAACCGTGACCGAGCTTATCCCCCCCGAGCTCTACAGGAAAGGTCTCTTCCCTGCGGGACGTCTGGACAAGGACACGGAGGGCTTTGTTTTCATCACCGACGACGGGGATATGGCGCACAAGATCACTTCCCCCGCTTGTCATGTGGAAAAAGAATACATCGCCGCTCTGGAAAAACCCGCCGGCGAAAATTACCCCGATCTCTTCGCTGAGGGTCTGGTCATTGACGGCGGCGAAAAATGCCTGCCCGCCAAACTCATAATGACCGAAAACGAACATGTTGTGCGGATAATCCTGCGGGAAGGGAAATACCACCAGGTCAAACGTATGGCAGAAGCTGTGGGAAACAGGGTGATGTCCCTTAAAAGAGTGAGAATAGGAGGGCTTTGGCTGGATGAGGGGTTGGCTTTAGGTAAATGTCGTGAAATTTTGCACAATGAAATTCAAAAACTTTGTGCAATACGCCAAAATTTTCCCGAAAGTAAAATTTAAATGTGCTATTTCCCGAAAATAGCGGCTTTTTTTAAGACTTTTTTGGTAAGGTGTGATATATTGCACAATGAAAATTAATTATATTTGTGCATTATAACAGGAAAATTCCGACAAACTTCGGCGAAAATTTTGGTTTTAGTCAAAATTAATAAATAACAAATTATAACTTTGGGCATAAATAGACTTGAAATTACTGTCAGTAATTTGGTATTATATATATAAGGCCGATATATGGTATTGTGAAACCGTCATATCCTCGGCATCAATTTATATTAGGGAGGTCCACTTTATAATGGCAAGTTTATCACTAAGATCGATTTATAAGAAGTATCCCGGTGGCGTTGTTGCCGTATCAGACGTAAACCTTGAGATCAAGGACAAGGAGTTCATAATCCTTGTAGGCCCCTCCGGCTGCGGAAAGTCCACCACCCTGCGTATGATCGCAGGTCTTGAGGAAATTTCCGAGGGTGAGCTTTACATCGGCGACCGTCTCGTTAATGACGTTGCCCCCAAGGACAGAGATATTGCGATGGTGTTCCAGAACTACGCTCTGTACCCCCATATGACTGTATTTGAGAACATGGCTTTCGGTCTGAAGCTGAGAAAGGTTCCCAAGGATGAGATCGCCCGCAAGGTTGAGGAAGCTGCAAGAATCCTTGATATTTCCCACCTGCTTTCCAGAAAGCCCAAGGCTCTTTCCGGCGGTCAGAGACAGCGTGTTGCTCTGGGACGTGCTATAGTTCGTGAGCCTCAGGTATTCTTACTTGACGAGCCCCTTTCCAACCTGGACGCCAAGCTCCGTGCTCAGATGAGAACCGAGATCTCCAAGCTCCACCAGAAGCTGGGTACTACGTTCATTTACGTAACCCATGACCAGACGGAGGCTATGACCATGGGCGACCGTATCGTGGTTATGAAGGACGGTTTCGTTCAGCAGGTCGATTCTCCTCAGAATCTTTACACAAGCCCTGTTAACCAGTTCGTTGCAGGCTTTATGGGTTCTCCCCAGATGAACTTTATTGACGCTGTTCTCAGAAAGAACGACGGAAAATACACTGTTGAGTTCGGTTCGGAGGACACCAAGACCAGCAGAGGTATTAAATACTATGTTGAAGTTCCCGAGGCTAAGATCGACGATCTGGTGCTTTCGGAATATGTTGACAAGGAAATTATTATGGGTATCAGACCCGAGAACATTCATGATGAGGAAATGTTCCTTTCCGCTGCCAAGACCGGTATTATCGAGGCTGAGGTAGAGATCACGGAAATGATGGGTGCAGAGACCTATCTGTATCTGAACTGCGAGGGTATTTCCCTTACAGCAAGAGTTGACCCCCGTTCCACCGCCCGTCCTCAGGACACTATCAAGGTAGCTATCGATCCCAACAAGATCCACATCTTTGATAAGGAGACCGAAAAGACTATTGTAAACTGATAAGTCGGTCGGCGCTGTTATAAATATAATAATTATCCCCTCGTCGATATTGACGGGGGGATTTTTGTAATTTGATGGAGGTAGTAATATGGGTAATTCAATAGATTTCAGAAGAAAGGGAAGTACCGATGATGATATGCACATGAGCAACGGTATGACATCGGTATTCATAAGTGTGCTTGCGCTGAGCGGAACGGAGCTTGCGGTCACGGAAAGTCAGAAGCGGCTTATGATACGGATCTGCGAGGCAGATCAGATATGCGGCATAGGAACAGTGGGCTTTGATGTGTGCAGTCTGCCATGGGAAAGGGAAACTCTTGAAGAGGACAAGGCGTTTATGCTGCGGGTAATAGAGGACGCAAAGAACAAGGCGGGCTGGGAAAGGCTTGACTATGAGCCAAATGAGGAATGGCTTTTTCCCTTTCTTGACAGCTTCGGACGGCTTATCAAAAGGGTCACCGCCGATGATATTGACGATGAGGAAATAAAGGAGTGGTATGAACTTTCCCGGGCGGACGATCCTACTATATACAACAGCTATCCAAAATGCGAAAAGCATGGGATATTCCTGACCTGCTTAGGGTGCGTGATATGCAATGACAGATAACGGTTGTTTACAGTGTTATACTAAAGTCAAAAAACTCACGCCATGGGGAACTAAAGCGGCGGGGGGATTTTTGTGATTTTACAGAGGTGATGATATGAGTAATTTCATAGATTTTAAAAATGGAGAGTCTACCTGTGACTGTATAGGTATGAGCAACGGAATGACGGCAGTATTCATAAGCATACTTGCGCTGAGCGGAACGGAGCTTGCAGTTACGGAAAATCAAAAGCGGCTTATGGTACGGCTGTGCGAGGCAGATCAGATATGCGGCATAGGGACAGTGGGCTTTGATGTATGCGAACTGCCGTGGGAAAGGGAGACTCTTGAAGAGGACAAGGCGTTTATGCTGCGGGTAATAGAGGGCGCAAAGAACAAGACGGGCTGGGAGTTGCTTGACTATGAGCCGAGTGAAGAAAGGCTTTTTCCGAACCTTGACAAATTAATGCGGCTTATCGAAAGGGTGACTGCCGATGATATTGACGATGAGGCAATAAAGAAATGGTATGAACTTGCAGAGGCAGACGATCCTATCAATAACGGTTTTCCCAAATGCGAAAAGCATGGGATATTTCTCACTTCACTCGGGTGTCAGATATGCAATGACCCTTATATGCAGTGACAGATATGCTATGACGCTATGCTGTCATGTTGTCACGAGGTTGTTACGACGCCAGCAGCATGAAATTGTTGATGACCTCCGAAGTGGTCAGCAGCAGGTTATCGTCGGTGTCGCCCAGCTTTACCATATACACAGCAGTTTCGCTGCCTGCGGCTTTGAAATAGCCCTTTGCGGTCATTTCCTCCTCGCTGTCGGGAGTGCACGCTCTTATCCGCATAAGCTCCAGGCGGCTGTCGGTAAGGGACGTATTGTATTTGTAGAAAACCCTTTCACCCGTAAGAGAATCGTTTTTCACGGTTATCTGCCCCTCCCACCTGCCGGGGATCATAAAAACATACCCCGAGGACTGGTCGGTAAGGGAGGAAAATTTCTTGACTATTGTGTAATTCTCAAACACGTTCCAATTGGTTATATACTGCGCCTCGGCAGAGTCACGGTAGCCGGGGAAAGGTTCACGGGAGGGTATCTCTATAATGCCGTCCCCGTCGGCGTCACGGCAGTATATGCGCTGGGAACGGGTAGTAAGCTGAGTTATTTCCGAGCCGTCCAGTGCGGCGGGATTTCTGAGACTTCCCCCTATGCAGTAGACTATTTCCGTGGCAAGGCTGCCGCTGCCCAGAAGTCCGTCGATAAATATGGCAGGCGTGTCCGTGCCTATATATCCCCCCAGTACCCTCGGCAGGTCGGCTGTGGATTCGCTTAAATCCACTCTTGCGCTGCCGAACGCCCCCTCGCCCCTGTCGGTCACCAGGGAAACATAGGCGGAGTGGTTTTCGTTGTTGCAGTTTATGACCGCAATATCCTCGCCCCCGTCACGGTCAAGGTCCAACCGCAGCATTTTGTAGTAGCTTTCGGAATATTCCATGGTAAGCACGCCGTCCGCATAATTATACACCCTCAGCGCCTTTTCTGTAGGGGTTATAAGACCGTAGCCCACTGCCATTCTCACCCTGCCGCTGCCGCCCAGATTCGTGAAAAAGACTTCCTCCACCGACGTTCCCGCCCCTGCATGGTCATAGACCGAACGCCAGCTGTATTCGTCGGGGGCTGTCTGTTCACGATCAAGAATATTCACACGGACATTCCCCTCGGGATTGTCCTTTTTTTCGTAAAAGGCCACTGCTTCCTCCAACCCGTCCCCGTCCAGATCGGAGAAAACCACCGAGGAACGGTATGCCCCGCCCTTGGGGTAAACAAAGGAAATATCATCCCCTGCGGATTCTTTCAGCGCACTGTAAATTTTCGCCTGTTCATCGGAAAGCATAGGGGCGGTCAGAAGGCTGTCCGCCGAGGACAGGCAGCCGGTGAGTGTGCTTGCAGCCATTAACGCAAGCAATATTTTTGCTCTCTTTTTTCCGTTCATTTCCGCTCACTCTCATTCTGTAATATTTTCCTTCTCCGTCTAAAAAGGGGCTGCCCTGAAGCAGCCCCGACCTGTGCAGCCGGATCGCCTTTGTCATCCCGCTGCGTTTGCCGTATGGTTCATTTCATATTCCTCTCTTGCGGCAAGAAAGCCTGCAAACATATTGTACTGTTCCGCAAATCTCTCATACTTTTCCTCGGATATCCATTTAAGCTCCATGAACAGCTCTGCGGTCTCGCTTATGTTATCTATCCTTTTGAGAAATTTCATATCCTCCAGATAAGGGGTCACATCTCCCGAAATGGCGTTTATCTTGTTTATCCTGCTGTTGTAGACTGCCATGGCCGTAAACGAGTATAAAGGACGTATCACGCCTTTTAACAGTATCAGTACTATTCCGCCGAAAAAGCCTGCAACCAATGCCAGCCATAAACAAAATACAAGTGCGATAAGCACCCAGAAAATACTTCCGTAAAATCCCGGTATAGCCCTGAACATGACCGCAATTATCCTTCTGCCGAATATCATAGGACATAAAAACCACAGCCCCATACCTATCCCGAAGAAAACTCCGTTTCCCTCTATCCTGCCAATATTTACCCAATCATTGTAAACAAGCATTACCGCAAGTATCACTACCCATAAGACCGTTCCTGCAAGGCAGCGGATATTTTCGCCCCTGCTTGCTATAATATGACTGTTTATCAGCTTTTCCGCTGTTTCCTGTTTCATTTCATTACCCTCGTTTTAACTCATCATATAACCCTTAATTATTTTTCATCAAGACTTTCCATTTCCTGATAAGCCTTGTTATTGATAGGCGCTTTGCTCCAGCGGCGGTTGCCTGTGTTGAGCTTGGGCATTACACGGTAGACATATGTGCTCCAAAAAACTGCCACCAGAGTAATGGTTACAAACACTATTCCCATATCCGAAACATCGGGGATATTCATACCCAGTCTTTCGTCAAAGTTTGTGGGGATAAGCAGCATAATATATCTCGGGATAACCGACACAGCCGCCAGAATTGAAGAAACATATCCCATATAGCACATCCAGAAGCGGGTGTATTTTTTCTCCATGCCGTTAAAGAAACGGGCGGTGTTCATAAAGAATATCACAGCGGTCATTCCCGAGAACATCTCGTAAACAAGCTCGGAGGACTGCGCTGCCAGGGTGTTTTCCGTAAGCATTGTCATAATGTCCATGGTTTTCCAGATACCGTAGATATACAAAGTTGCACAGTTTCCGGGTGAAAAGCCCTCGCCCTTGAAAATGTTCGCCGCAATGGAAATGAAAGCCAGGAACACCAGAAACATCAGCACATGATTCATTGCCATACCGCCTGTATAGCCCGTCAGCTTGCCGTAATCCTCAGCCTCGTCCGGGGTAAGGGTCTTGATGATTTCGTTATTTTTGTGAATAATGTCCACAAAGTCAAGCACTATCTGCGCCAGCATTAAAACTGCCATAAGCAGGGCGCTGTAGCCTGCGCTGCCGGGTATTTTCTTTTTGAGCCTGTCATACCGCAGCCGCCAGGGGTTGATGAGTATGCATGAGCCTACGACCTTATCCTTTGCGCTGCCTGCCAGAAGCACAAATGCCAGCAGGATAAACCCTGGGACAAGTATCATCATGGTATAATTTTTTGCGGGGGACGGGTCAATATACCTGTTGGTAGTAAAATTCATATTGGTATAAAGCTGCAGCGTCCTTGCCGCCAGCGCCAGCAGCATTACTATCACATAAACCGCAAGAGAGGCCTTTTTGGGGATAAAGCCGCTTTTATTGGCTTTGGCAATATTCTCCCGCCTTATTCTTGCATCGCTTTTGACTATTCTGCTCATAAGATATCTATCAATCCCTTCTGCTGTGTGCCCCTGTTTTGCAACATTTTTTGCGGTATGTTTGCCACAGCGTCATCATAATATTTATTAAGGAAATTTTTCATTTGTATTTTGCCGTAAGCATGGAATATCAGGCAAGCTCTTACAGCGTTTACTTTATAATTGTACAATATTTTTCCCCCATTGTCAAGTATATTTATAAATAAATCCGAAAATAAATAAAATTTTACCTGTATGCTGTACGGAAGCAAACGGGAAATTTTCCGTAAGAAAACACATCGGACGGTCAGACAGCAGGCGGAAAATATTTTGTATATAACGAAGTTTGAATGTTATAGTGAAGCTGCTATGTTTCAATGTATCGGTAAATCAAGTAAAGGAGCTTTAAAAATATGAGAGAAATGTTAAAAACCGCATTGCTTTGGATAGTTATTATCTGCGCACTGCCCGTGCTGCTGTGTGCAAGGAAGGTCACAGCGCTGGGGGAAAGCACGGCGGAGCTTGGAGATTCGGGGGATAATATTCCTGCCGTTATGTCGGACGGGCTGCCGGTTTTCAGCCTGGGGGCGGAGCAGACCCTTTCGGTATACGGCTTTGAGGGAGACTATGTTACACGTATGGACATTGAAGAATACGTTTACCGTGCGGTGCTGGCAGAGATACCCGGGGATATGGAATATGAGGCACTGGCGGCGCAGGCGGCAGCGGCAAGGACATATGCTGTCAGGCGTATCCTTGCGGGGGAAGAGGAGGTCAGCGAAGGGGTATACGCTCACATAGCCTGCGACCCCGAAAAATATCAGACGGCTTTGACGGACAGGGAAATTTTCCTGCTGTACGGCGGCGCTGACGGTGAGCTTCCCCGAAAGGCAAGGCAGGCGGCGGAGGACACAGCGGGGGAGATAATAGTTTACAAAGGCTCGCCCATAATAGCGGCATTCCACACGGCAAACGGCGGTATGACCGAAAGCGGCGAAAACGTCTGGGGCGCCGCTTTCGGGGGAGGCAGCGAGCCGTATTTATCCCCTGTGGAAAGCGTGGGGGATTTGTATTCGGAATATTTTGACGCAGAATATATTTTCACGGACAGGGAAATAATTGCAAGGATATCGGCGGAAAATGGCAATGCAAGCATTGCCGACGGCATTTCCGGAAATTTTACCGGAGAATATACGGGGGTGCACATATTGTCTGCGACCCCCTCGGGAAATGTGCGGACGGTGGAGGTCTGCGGCGCAGAAATGACGGGGGAAAAATTTGCGGAGATATTTTCTCTGCCGAGCTGCAATTTTTCCGCAGTGCAGGGCGACGGCGCAGCGGCTGCCGATTTGACGGCAATTGTCACCCGGGGCAGCGGACATATGGCGGGTATGAGTATGTGCGGAGCGGACTATATGGCAAAGGGCGGTGCAGATCACCGTGAGATACTGCTGCACTATTATAAAGGGGCGGAGCTTGGAAGATTGAGTGAATGAATTTGCGGATAACGGTCTGTGAGTCCGGCGAAAAAGCTTGTTTGATAAATTTTTGCATTCTGAAGTTGACGTGCCGCCGAATACATAACGCCTCTGTCTGAATTAGCGGGCGAGTTCAACGACACGCTGAAGCGGCAGCTTTGATACGGCTGCCGCTTTATTCTGACCTTATTGATCTTGTGAACCCCGACCTTGGATAACGGGTAAAAAAAACTGCTCCCGAACCGTTTGAACAAACCGTTCGGGAGCAGGATTTTTTAGCGAAATGCACGGGAGATAAGAACCGGACCGTGCGTCAAAGAAATGCGGGATAGGTTTTATGCCGTGCCCCGAAAATCCTCTTACCTCATCTCTTCCGACAGCGCCGTAAGATAACCCAAAAGCCTGTTTTTACGGTCACGGTCAAGACTGCGGTACATTTCCGTTACCTCCTCTTCGTCCCTGCAAAGTGCGGAAAAGCCTATACCCCGCTTGTCATTGGTTCGCCCCGAAATGTAATCTATGGATACATTGAAATATTCGCCGAAATCTATGATAAGGTTAAAGGGCATTTCCCGCTTGCCGCTTTCGTAAAGCTGATACTGCTGGCGGGTTATCCCCAGAACCGCCGCCGCTTCCGCCTGCGTCATATCCCTGTCCTCCCGAAGGTCACGCAGTCTTTGGTAAAAATACATAATTTCAACCCTTTCATTTTGTTGTTTATGTAGATTATATCACAAACATTCAAATAAATGCTTGACAAGCATTTGTTTATATGCTAATATTAATATAAAGCTTAAATATGCATTTATACAAGTGCAATTATAAAGCTTTTTGAAAAGGTTTTGCATTTAATAGTCATTGCTTTGCAGGCATTTGCATTGACAATCTTTCCAGAGGAGAAAAGGTAAAATAACCGGCGGCACTCCCGCCCGGAATGCCGCCGAAAAATCAAGCTCAATATTATAAGGCGCAGTATTCCTGCATCCTGCCTCTTAAACTCTTGCCTCTGATAGCTTATTCACCCTCATTATAGACCTTTACTTCCTCGTCAATAATGGGATAATATTCCTCACGGGCCTGGACCCAGTTCTCAAACTGTTCGTTGGCAATGCCCTCGTACAGTACACCCATAAGAGTGTCTCCCATGTAGCTGCTAAGGCCGTAGCCATAGTCATATGCCTGGGTGAACTTATCCTCATCATAGAAGTCCATGGCTATGTCGTACATCTCCGAGGTCCAGCCGGAGTTGTTGGCAAGGTACTTTTCCTTTTTGGTCTCAAGGTAGGAGTCCTCGTAATTTACAGTCCTGTTGCAGTCCAGCCATGCCTTTACGCAGTCTGCATTTTCCGAACCCTTTACCCACATATAGGCAAATACCTTGTTGGATACATAATATTTATCCGAGGATTCGTCCTTGGGGAAAGGAACTATCTGGATAACATCCTCCGGCACCGATTCGGCAGCCGCATTGTAAGCCCATGTACCCATGGAATAGAAAAGGATATCATGGTTCGTGAACGCCGATTCGCCGCCTATCCAGCCACGGTCAATAAGATTGTTCTTGAAAATATCCTCCAGAACGCCCTGGGCTTTTTCGATCTTGGCGCTGCGCAGGTTGTTGGTGAATGTGGTGCCGTCATAGGTCACCATGGTGTCCCCCGCTGTGTAAACAAAGGCATTTGCCCACCAGCCGCCGATGCCGAAGCGCTCGCTGCTGCCGCTTTCCACATAGGTTTTCATCATGTCAACGAATGTTGTCCAGTTCCACTTGCCGTCAAGATACAGCTGATAGGGGTCGTCAAAGCCCTCGTTTTCCATAACGGTCTTGTTGTACATAAGCACCTGGGTGTCGTCAAAGCTGTAGCCCAGGGGAGCAATGTAGTGCTCGCCCTTCCAGATGAATTTGTCCGCCGTGTTCTTCACGTCCGCCCACTTAGGCTGATTCCAGTCCACAAGAGAATCTATCGGCTGATACTGCCCCTTGGAAATGCCGTAGGGGAATGTGAGCCATTCATAGATGAATATATCCGGAGGCGAACCGCCCAGAATGGACGTTGCCAGATCGTCCCAGCGCTTGTCGGTACTGGTGGGCATATACTCGATCTTAGCCCCGTATGTATCCTCATAAAGTGCTACCTCGGGGCTTCTTTCGGGGGACTTGTTAGTGGGGTTAAGGTCATAGATACCCATCCATTTAAGGCTCTGCCCCTCAATGTTAACATCCACCTTTTCGTCCAGATCAGCTACTTCAATGGAATCGCCCGTCCATGATGTTGCCTCGGTAGTGGTCTCTGTGCTGCTGTTGTTGGTGATGTCGCTGCTTTCGCTGCCTCCGTTGCAGGCAGTGAGGGAAGCGCACAAGCTAAGCGCCAGCGCTCCCGCTGCGATCTTTTTGTAATTCACAAAAAATACCTCCTTATTTTTAATTTGGAAAAATATGTAAACGTTTGCATTTTGCCGTAACAAAATCTTTATAATATTATACCATATATCCCGAAAAAAGTCAAGAGATTTTTTGTGAAAACACACGGCAACAGCATTTACTTTTTGAAAAAAATATGGTATAATAAGAAATATGGATATAAATAAATTAAAAAAAGAAATAAAAAAACATCAGCGAGCCGAGGAGAACAGGGTACGGAAATATCCGCCATAAGCTGGAAGATATAATAATCATAGGGTTGTGTACCGTAATATGCGGAGGGGAAGATTTTGCCGATATGGAGGAATTTGGCAAAAGTCGCCGGAAGTACCTGGCGAAATTTTTGGAACTTCCGAACGGAATATCTGACAGTGATACATTCAGACGAGTTTTTGAAAAACTGAATCCGTCTGAACTTTCGTCATGCCTGATAAACTGGGTATCAGCAGAAAGAACAAAGCGAGGAACAGTAGCAATAGACGGAAAAACAATATGCGGAAGCGGAAATGATAAGCATAAAGCTTATCACGTTATCAGCGCATTTGTTGCCGAAAATCAGCTGACTTTAGGTGAGTTGGCGGTTGAGGAAAAAACAAACGAGATAACCGCAGTTCCCGAACTGCTTGATTTGATTGATGTTAAGAGAGATATAGTAACAGCTGACGCTATGAGTTGTCAAAAGAAAATTGTCGAAAAGATAATTGAGAAAAAGGCTGATTATACAATAGGCTTGAAGCAGAATCAACCTGCATTGTACAAGGATACAGAGGATTATTTTAATGAATTTTCCGCTGATATTCCTTCAAAAACAACGCTTGACAAGGGACATGGAAGGATAGAAAAAAGGGAGTATCAGCTTCTGACAGATCTGTCATGGCTGGAGCAGAAAAGCGATTGGAAAGGCTTAAATGCACTTGGCTGTGCAAGATCAACGATAACAGAAAATGGCGAAACACATGAATTTACAAGATATTTCATAACCTCGCTCACTGATCTTGACGAGTTTGCCGATTCAGTCAGAAAACATTGGGCGATTGAAAATCAGCTTCACTGGTGTCTTGATGTGATCTTTCGTGAAGATGCTTCCAGAGCAAGAAAAGATAACTCCCCATTAGTTCTCAATATCCTGCGTAAAATCGCACTTAACCTTGTTTCGCAAGCTCAATACAAGCGCATAAGCAAACGGCGTTTAATGTTTCGGGCTGCTCTTGAACCCTCTCTTTTTCTTGATATCCTTTTTGATCCTTCTTCTGTGACTCCTCAATAGTAAATGCTGTTGCCGTGTTTTAACGGGAGTGGTCATATGTCCGTAAAAAGCCTGTCAATACATATTGAAGAAGAAATGCTTGATAAGCTGCGTTATGTAGCGGAGCAGGAAGCCCGTTCCGCCAACAGTCAGATACTTATTCTGATAAGAAAAAAGCATAGAAAAATTTGAAAAAGAACACGGTGGGATACAATTTGACCAACACCCGCCCGAAGATACGCAAATAAATTCTTAATAAACAAGCCGCCCTCCCAAAATGCCGGGGGCGGCTTTTCTGCTTCTTAACTGCCGGGAATTGCCCGACGCCGAAACGGTTTATTCCACCAAATGCATAAGCCGTCCGGAAACCTTTGTCATATTGTCGGAAACCTGCTTTGTGTCCTCTGAGATACGCACATTCTTTTCCACAACGTCCGAAATACGGTGCATTCCGTCAGACGCACGGTTAACTATATTAACATTTTTCTTTACCATTTCCGCAATGCTCTTTACATCGCTGTTTGCCTTTTCAATGCCCTTGACCGTTTCTCCGAATACCCTGGCTGTATCCTCCGTAACGTTCTGACCGCTCCTTACCGCCGCAATGGTGCTGGTGATAAGGTCATTGGTCTTTTTGGCTGCCTCCGTGCTCTTCTGAGCAAGGCTGCCCACCTCGCTTGCCACCACTGCAAAGCCCTTGCCTGCCGCACCCGCTCTGGCAGCCTCGATAGTGGCGTTTATGGAAAGGATCTTGGTCTGATCCGCAATGGAATTGATCTCATCAATAATGGATTCAATGGACTTGGACATTTCTGCGATCTCCTGCATAGACCCCTTGAGATTATCTATCTGCCGTCCCGTAACGGATATCTTCTGAACGCTCTCGTCCATTTCCTCGGTAATGCTGAATGTGGCGGCTACGTTTTCATTAAGCTCCCCCGCAAGCTGACCCAGTATCTCTTTAAGGTTATCCACTGCCGCTTCCTGCTCGCCCGTACCCTCGAAAATCAGCTCGGAATTGCGGTGTATAGCCTCCGACACCTTTTCCAGATCCTCGCAGACCTGCCTTATATTGACCATATTCTTGCGCTGCTTTGAAAGCAGCTCTTCATTATTTGAAAGGCTGCTGTTTATATTCAGGGACATTTTGTTTATATCCTCCGAAAGCTGCTCCAATTCGGGATTGCTCCTTTCATTGATAGAGGATGAAAGATCCCCCGCAGCGATCTTCTTTACAGCCGAGCCTATATTGTTTATCCCGTTTATTATCTTAACGTCAACCAGACGGTTTATCATTACCAGCAGAACCCCGAATATTATCACCATTGTAATGCTTATCATGGTCATTGAGCTGTTGCGCTCGCTGAAATATTCGCTTGACGGAAGAAAAGTCCCTATTATCATCCCGTTATACTTCTCCGCCACAAAGTAGCCGCTTACGCCGTCGACCTTTACTTTGCCCGAGCCTGTAAAATCCCCCGTAAAGCCTGCCTGGGAGGCGGAAGTGCCCACAAGAGCCGCATTTTTATGAGCAAGCAGCTCTCCGCTTGAGGAGTCAATGGCGTAAACATATCCGTTTGTGCCGAAATCAATATCTCTCAGTACAACGTCAATAGCAGTGCTTGCCAGCGTAGTTTCCAGCACATCCGGGTGCACTCCTACCTGAACCAGTCCCGGAGCGTCCGACCGAGCAACGCCGATATACTGCATAAGCTTATGTTCAGCGGCATTTTCCTGAGGTTCCTGAGCAATTTCCAGAGACGGGTTGCCGATTATTTTCAGAAACACCGCCGACTGCTCGCCGCTGCCCATATCAAATCCCACATACTCCGGAACGGAGCTTGCGGTTATAATACCCTTGTCGTCAATTATATGTAACTCGCTTACATCAAGGCGGGTCATTATCTCACTGATTTTTCCCGGGTCATTTGCAATGGACGGGTCAAGAGCAAGCATATCGGCAAAAGCCCTTGATTTTGCAAGGCTGTTGCTGCTGAGGTTGTCGGTAAGTCTCGCCACATTCTCGTTATTGCTCGCCAGCTTATCCTTTACATCGGCAAGCTTGTTGTTGGCGGTGGTTGTGTTGTTCTGCACCGTGGTGAACGTTCTTATGGAAAAAAGCCCCGCTATTACGATTATCAGCGCAACGAGCATATAAACCATGAGACGCCTTGTAAATATTCTTTTCATTTCTTTTTATATGACACCGTAAGATACGTGTCATACCTCTCCTTTCCTGTGATCCTGTAAAAAATGTCGGATTCTGTGGTGTTTTCCCTATTATAACATAAAAATGCAAATAAGTCAACAATAATTTAAAATTTTATACAAAATCTTTTTCGCCGGTACTTCGCTCTCTCCCTTTGAACCGGCGGACAGACCGTGCAGACAAATTTAAGCATTAAATAATTATGAAAATTGTATATAATTCTCAAATACCCCTTGCAATTTTGCGATAAATATGGTAGAATAGAAAAAAAGACAATGCAGCGCTGCGGCAATGTGACTTTAAGGCAATGCGGACAAATTTTTTGGAGATGATTTTGTGATAGGCTCAAAAAAACTGGTTGCTTTGTGCATTTCAAGGCTTAACGATTATACCTGTAACGAATTTATAGCCGCCTTTGGCAGCCGCCTGGCAGAGCGGGGCTGCGTCCTCTTTGTTTACGGCACCTGTACCGACCTTTTCTGGAACACCATGGACGAAAGCGGCGAAAAAACCGTGTTCGAGCTTATAGATTACGACAGGCTGGACGCTATGGTTTTCTTTGATGAGAAAATAAAGGACAAAACCGTAACAAATCAGCTTGTGCAAAGATCGGTCGAACATAACATTCCCGTTATCTGCATTGACGGGCAGTATGATAAATGCATTAACATAAGCTTCAATTACGACAGCGGCTTTGAAAAGGTAGTGCGCCACGTGGTGGAGGAGCATAAGGTAAGGGACGTTCACTTTATGGGCGGCATTGAGGGGAACGACTTTTCCGAAGTGCGCCTTGGCTGTTTTAAAAAAGTGCTGGAGGATAACAATATCCCCTTTAATGAAGATATGGTAAGCTACGGGCAGTTCTGGTCGGAGCCTGCGAGAATGGCAGCGGAAAAGCTGGTGGAGGAGAACCGTGTGCCGAAGGCTCTTATCTGCGCCAACGACGTTATGGCGATAACCGCCGCCACAGTGTTCAAAAAGCACGGCATAAGAATGCCCGAGGACGTTATCGTAACAGGCTTTGACGGCATTGAGGAAATAGAATTTTCCGTCCCGAAAATAACCTCCTGCAAATGCAGCCATGCCGATATGGGCGAAAGAACAGCGGAACTTATCGGGGATATTTTTGACGGCAAGGCTGTGCCCGAAAAGATCATCATCGAGCCGAGAATGATACTTTCCGAGTCCTGCGGCTGCGATATGACCGAGCGGGTAAACGTTTCCGAGCATTTGACAAGGGTCAACAACTACTTCTTCCGCTATCAGGAGGACGACAGAGGGCTGTCAAGGATCGCCGCAAAGCTTCAGATATGCAGCAATATCAGCGACGCCAGCGCCTGCCTTAATAAGCCGGATTTTATCTACGACCTTCACTGTATACTTAATCTGGACGCCGCCAACGAAAGCATAAGTCCGCTGACTGTGCCCGAGGGCTACCCCTTTTCCGAAAAAATGTGCGTTTTCTTTGACGCTGACAATCACGAAAATTTCAGCCCCTATATTTTTGACCGCCGTAATATAATCCCCGATCTTCAGGCAATAATGGACAGAGGCTTTCCTCTTATTTTCTGCGCCCTTAATTTTATAAACGTGCCCCTGGGATATATCTGCTTTCATTACAGGGACTACAACATCAACAACTACTGCAAGATCCCCCAGACGGTCACCGCCCTCAGCAACGCTATCGGCGGATTCAGAAATATCCGTCATCAGCAGTATCTTAACGTCAAGCTGGAGGATATGTACAAGCTGGACGCACTTACCGGGCTTTACAACCGCCGTGGGTTTATGCGGGAGTACAAGAGAATGCTGGAGCTTTTGCCCAAGGAAAACAGGCTTACGGTAATACTTGCCGACCTTGACGGCCTGAAAAAAATAAACGACAATTACGGTCACCGTGAGGGGGACAATGCTATCCACACAGTGGCGCAGGCACTGAAATTTGCCTGCCCCGAGGGAATATGCACAAGGTTCGGCGGTGATGAAATGCTGGGCGTTATAATGGATACCAAAAGTGAGGCGGATATAAGAAACGCAGTGCAGGAATATCTTGACAGCTACAACAGCCGCTCTGAAAAGCCCTACACGGTTTCCGCCAGCGTGGGCATATACGTTACGGGGGACACGGACAGCCTTGATTTTGAGGAACTGATAAAGAAATCCGACAAGCTTATGTATGCGGATAAAACGGCGAAAAAGCGTGCGAGGGGAGAACTTGTCTAAATTGGGAGGTTCCATTATGGATAAAAAATCGGCAAAAAGAGTAATACTAATCTGTATGCTCCAGTGCATTTTATGCCTTATATCCGTGTGCAGCAGGGTCGCATCCGACCCGCAGAATTTAAATTTTGGGGCAGTATTTTCCATTATATTCGGTGTAATTGGAATGGCTATAATGACTGTATTTCTGATAAAGCTAAGGAAACAATAGATCATTAAAATATTCGGGAGGATTAAATTATGCTCACACCAATCAGAACCGCCCCTATGGGCTGGAACAGCTGGGACTGCTACGGGGCTTCGGTAACCGAAGAGACCGTGCGGAAGAATGCGGAATTTATGGCGAAAAATCTCAAAGAATACGGCTGGGAATATATCGTGGTGGATATCCAGTGGAGCAACCCCACCGCCAAGTCCCACGAGTATCAGCCCTTTACGGAGCTTTATATGGATGAATATTCCCGCCTTATCCCCTCTCCCGAGCGTTTCCCCTCGTCGGCAAACGGCAAGGGCTTCGCACCGCTGGCAGAGTATGTCCATTCCCTGGGGCTGAAATTCGGCATACATATAATGAGGGGTATTCCCCGACAGGCAGTCCACCGCAGCACTCCCCTTTTGGGCACAAACGTTACCGCAAGAGAAATTGCCAAAACTTCAAGCATATGCGCCTGGAATACGGACATGTACGGCGTCGACCCCGAAAAGCCCGGGGCAAAGGAATATTACGACAGCATTTTCGCACTTTACGCCGAATGGGGCGTGGACTTTATAAAGGTGGACGACATCTGCCGTGAGCTGCCCCACGAGGAAGCGGAGCTTGTAATGCTCAGCAAGGCATTGCAGGACTGCGGACGGGATATGGTGCTCAGCCTCTCCCCCGGCCCCGCCTTGCCCGAAAAAGCGGAGCTGTATAAACAGACCGCCCATATGTGGCGTATAACCGACGATTTCTGGGACAAGTGGGAACTGCTTTACGATATGTTTTCCCGTGCGGAAAAATGGTGCACCCATACAGGAGCAGGACATTTTCCAGATGCGGATATGCTGCCCATAGGGCCTATCCTGCAGGATTATGACACAGCAAACCGCACAAAATTCACCGCAGACGAGCAAATAACCATGATGAGCCTCTGGAGCATATTCCGTTCGCCCCTTATGATAGGCGGAGAAATGACAGGCTTTGACGAATTTACCATGAGCCTTGTCACCAATCACGAAATTCTGAAAATGCACAGCAGCGCACGGCTTTCAAGACAGGTATGGCGGCGGGAAATTGACGGCAAGGAGCATATCCTCTGGATGGCGGCAAGCTCGGAGGGCGGCTATTACGCAGCGGTTTTCAACGCCTCCGGCGAGGACAGCCGCATTGAAGTCCCCCTGGCCGATATGGAGCTTTGCGGCGAATATGAAGCAACCGAGCTGTGGTCGGGAAAATCCGAGGGAGCGGTCAGCGGCATCTATGCAAATATCCCCGCCCACGGGGCTAAGGTTTACAGAATAGAGTAAAAATCTGAGGCAAAATGAACCGTTCATTTTGCCTCATTTTTATAGCTTTTTAAATTCAGGCTGCCATGCTGTGGCAATATCAGTATTTGTCCACATGAGTAGTCTCATGGAGCATAACGTTCAGTTCCTCCACAAGCCTTGTAAGCTCAACCACCGATTCGCTGATAGCGTCCGAACCGCTCATGGTAATGCTGACATTGTTGTCCAGGCTCTTGAACGCAGTGGAGATACTGCCCAGAATGCCTGTAAGCTGTACCACGGTCTGAGCGTCCATATGATCGTACGCCGAGCAGAAGCCGATAAGATTCTCCAGCAGACTGTTTACTATCTGAGACTTTTCACCGGTCTTGGATGTGGCGTCGTTTATGGCATGGATATTCGCAGTTATTACGTCAATATCCTGAACCAGCTCATCCGAGAAATATTTGCACTTTTCAGCCATCATATAAAGCTGATCATGCTCCTCCGTCAGCTGCTCATGACGGGCATTGAGCACCGATTTTGCATGGATAATGCAGTTATCGGGAACATTGAGGCCTCTGAAAATAGCCGTTGCCATTTCATAGCAGGAATGATATCCGCAGGCATGGCAGTCGTAATGTCTGTCCTTGTCCGTCTCCTTGCCCATGCTCTTGAAAATAGGCTCAAGCTGATCTGCCGTAGGAATGGGCGACGCCTTGCGGGGGGTATATGTACGCAGGAAATGGCTCAGACCCAGCACATCGTCAAATTTCTTGAACTGCTTATCCTCACCCTTGCCGAAAAGCCCCGCCTTTCGGTTCTTGCGGGCGAATTTCTCAACGTCTCTCATGGTCGCCATAATGTCGAACACCGTAGACTGGGTGTCCGTGGCAGGACCTACATTGCAGCCGTATTCGCAGGAGAGCACGTCAAACACTTCCGGGTGCTTGAATTCGGGCATCTGAGCATACATATCAAGCTCCGGGTAAACCTTGTGAACGCCCTCGGAGTTTGTTATGTTAAGCTCGGGATTATGTATCCACAGGTTATCACGAAGTCCGCCGGGACGGGGGTATACAGCACCCACCAAGCCCTGCTGATCGTCGAAATTATACTTGTAATCGTCATCCGCACTGTTTTCGGGGATATGGATCTTGTGTTTCTGGAAATATTCCTTCAGCTTGCCCATGGTAACATTGTACTTGATAAGGCCGGTCTCCACAAACTCCGTCTTTTTCGCAATGCAGGGGGACAGCATAGCCAAAGGACAAGTCACGTTCAGATATTTCTGCAGATAAACCGCCTCGCAGGATACAGGGCTGTGCACAGGGGAAAGATTCTGCAGAAGCTTCGGCTGATATGTCTCAATATAGTTTACAATTGCAGCGCAGGGCTGAGTGATAACATTCTTCACCTTTCCCTGTTCAATGGCACGCAAATGCGCCCAGGTACAAATATCCGCCCCCAGGGAAACGTCGAATATCTGAACACCCTTCTGCCTGAAATAATCCAGCACGCCCTTCCATATGGTGGGCATAACCGTCTTGATGGCAGGGGCAACCAGTATAGCCGCCTTGTTGCGCTCAATAAACCTCATAAAATCATCGGTATCGTCAAGGTAATCTCTTGCACCGTGCTGACAGGTGCGCACGCATTCGCCGCAGCTTATGCAGCGGTCGGGGTTTACAGTGGTAACAAATCTGCCGTCCTCCAGCATTTTTGTAACATTTGCCTCCTGTGCGGGGCAATTTCTTACGCAGGCATTGCAGCCTACGCATTTATCGGGGGCAACAACAATTATCTCACTTGAAATTGACATATTTACACAACCTTACTTTAGGCAGAGGATGAGGCGCTCAAGCCTCATTTATGGATACTGCCGATATTTTAATAATGTAAAATGCAGACCGCTTTGCTTTAGTGTGATACTGCTATAATGCAATAGTGAGTAAAAGCGCAATGCTGCGTACACAAATTACTTATATAATTATTATATAACAATTAACAGTTTTTTTCAATATACAAATTATATGATATTTTATACAAAAGTTAGTCATATTTTACAATATATGTACAGGGTGCGGGAAATGACATAAACTGTTGGAGAGAAAACGGAAGAACGGGCAAGCGGAGTGTGTGCTCCCGAAGTGCTTCAGCCTGACGTTAAACCGTTACCCTATGCATTTGTACACCTATGCAGTCTGTCTGCACCCTGCCCCCGTCAGCCGCACGCCTTCTCCACCCCGTCCGTATCCTGCACATTCACGGCATTCGCCCCTTTAAGCGTCTTTTTCACCAGCCCCGTCAGCACCTTGCCCGGGCCGCACTCAATAAATCTGTCAAATCCCATACTGTCCAGCGCCGCCAGCTCATCCGTAAACCGCACAGGGGAAACAATATGCCTTGCCAGCCGCTCCGCCATGCCCTCTACGCTGTCCAGAACCCCCCCGCTTATGTTGCTCATCATAGTGATCTTCGGCTCATTAAAGGTAAACGCTTTTGCTATAGGCAAAAACTCATCCGCCGCAGGCTGCATAAGCTTCGAGTGGAAAGCCGACGATACCCCAAGCCGTACAGCCCTTGCCCCCGCAGCCGTGAGTGCCTCCGCCGCCTTTGCCGCAGCCTCTTCCTCCCCCGCAATGACCGTCTGCACTGTCGAATTGTAGTTCACAGCCGCAACATACCCCTCTGCAGCCTCGCAGGCCGCCTCTGTCTCCTCGGGGGTCTTGCCGATAATGGCATACATAGCCCCCTTTGCAGCTTCGGAAGCCCTCTGCATAGCCTCGCTCCTTGCCTTTATCAGCTTAAAGCCGTCCTCCCGTGAAACTATCCCGCAGTAAACCATAGCCGCATATTCCCCCAGCGAATGCCCCGCCGCCGCCTCGGCAGTTATCCCCCTGTCCCTTAACGCCTCAGCCGCACAAAGGGAGACCGCCATAATGGCAGGCTGTGAAATGACCGTCCGTGAAAGCTCCTCCGCAGAAGCGTTTGCGCACTTGTCCAGCAGGTCGAATCCCAGTACCTCGCTTGCCTCGTCGAATATGGCTTTAAGCTTCACATCGCTGTTTGCAAAGCTTACCCCCATTCCCGGATACTGACTTCCCTGTCCCGAAAAAAGAAAAACATTTTTTGACATAATTTTAAACCTCCAAAAATTTATTTGAATTAAAAAAGTTCTTATAAAAACGGCTGCAGCGTGAGGGATTTTCTGCAGTGACCGTGAAGATACGGTGATAGCGGGAGATGCGGCAGGCTTTCGGATCGTAATTATATTATATCATATTTTACGAAGTTTGTCAATAGCTTTACGCAAAATAATTTTAATAAATTGCAAAGTTTGTAGGTCTGCACAAAAATTAGCATAAATTTTATGAGCATAATTATGCTGTTTTCTCTATGCAATTGCATATATAAAAATGAACCATTATACACTGTGATTCACCGAAATATCCGCAAAGTATTTTCCCCAAACAAGCCCCGTCATTAGCTATAATTTTATACATAAAGTATAAAACTATAAAATACAACTTAATGTTGACATTAAATCTACTCACCTTGTAAATTTTTTCAAAAATTATAAAATATCGGTTGACAAGCACGCCCAAAATATATTACAATAATATTATATGGATATTTTGACAGTGACGCTGTGATATTGTGACACTGTGACACTGTGATACGGTAACACTATGACAAGTAATAACATATCCGGAAGAAATTTACAAGAATAATTTTACCCCCGAAAGGATTGATGGTATTGACAGGGATAAACATTATCTCCACAGGAAGCTATGCGCCCGCCGTGGCAGTTACCAACGATGATATGTCCAGAGTGGTGGACACAAGCGACGAGTGGATAAAGACCCGCACAGGTATCAGCGTGCGCAGAATGAGCGGGGGCGAGCCTACCTGGCATATGGGCGCCTGTGCGTCAAAGCAGGCCATGGAGCGGGGAAATATCGACCCTGCCGACATAGGGCTTATCATAACCTCCACCATTACAAACGATTTTTCCACCCCCTCGGTGTCCTGCCTTATACAGCGGGAGATAGGGGCGGTAAACGCTGCATGTTTTGATCTGGGGGCTGCCTGCTCGGGCTTTGTGTATGCCCTTGATACCGCCCGCAGATATCTTGCAACGGATGATGACCTTAAATATGTCCTTGTTTGCGCAGCGGAAAGTCTTTCCCATATCACCAACTTTGAGGACCGCTCTTCATGCGTGCTTTTCGGAGACGGCGCAGCCGCTGTTATCGTGGAGCGTTCGGACAAGCTTTTCGCCGCCTGGACAGGTGCGGACGGCACGGGAGCGAAATACCTCTATGCAAGAACAGCCCACAACCTTCACCCCTTTATGCCCGATGTTCCCACGGTCATTGACGACGGGACCGACCCCGGAATAACCCATAATATGCTGGTGCAGAACGGCAAAGAGGTGTATAAATTCGCCACCAGGGCGCTGCCCGGCGCAGCAAAGAACGCCGCAGCCGCAGCAGGGCTTGACATAGACGATATTGACATATTCGTGCCCCACCAGGCGAATATCCGCATTATCGAGACCGCCGCAAAGAATCTGGGCGTTTCCATGGATAAGTTCTATGTGAACATTGACCGCCACGGCAACACCTCCAGCGCCTCTATCCCCATAGCCTTTGACGAGGCAGTGACCTCGGGGGCTGTAAAGCGTGGGCAGAAAATATGCTTTGTGGGCTTCGGCGCAGGGCTGACCTTGGGGGCTGTTATATTTGCGTATTAGAGGCAAGAGGCAGGAAATAAAATCGGACAATTTTTTTGGGGCGTCGGAATGACCTGTCCCATATATACGAATAAGGAGAAACGCTATGAACAAGGAAAAATACAATAAACTGTTTTCTGAACAAAGGATATGGAACTCGGAAATAATCACCTTTTCAAAGCTTACCGTAAAAGAGGGAAAGCTGGCAGTGTCGGACGCTCTGGTTGGCTTTGATATGAGCGTAAGACCCTATACCGAAAGCGTTCCAGCAGGCGAGTACGATGTAAAGGCGTGCATTGCGGATTTTGACGGCGATAGGCGCATTGCCGCAGTTACCGTGCCTTTTGCCGACAAGCCTCCCGTAAGCTTCGCCATGGCGCTGAACGGCACGGAGGACCCGGAGGAGGTCGCAAACCTTGGAGAGGGCGAATTTTTCGGCTTCCCCGTGGACGCAGGACTTGCGGTAATTGCCGATACGACGGCGCTGAAAGCGTATTCCGAATTTGTGAACAAGTGGGAAAGCGATAATGACGACAACATCTATGACGGCTATCTGTCCGATCTCTTCGAGCAGTCCTACAAGGCAGACCCCGTCCACCAAAGGCAGGGCGGCGATTTTATCGACCTTACCGTACCGGGCACGGATATGCATATCCCCATGTTTGCCACAGGCTGGGGGGACGGTGTTTATCCCGTTTACTGGGGATATTCCGAGGACGGCAGCCTTTGCTCCGTTACAGTCCTTTTCATTGACCCCGACGTGGATGACGGGGACTTCTGAAAAAACTGTATACCTTGAAATCAACATATAATAATATTACAAAGGAGAACAAATGCAATGAACGAAATATGTAAGCTTCTGAACATCACCCACCCCGTACTCCAGGGGGGAATGGCATGGATAGCCGAAAGCAAGCTTGCCTCGGCGGTCTCGAATGCCGGCGGCGCAGGGATAATCGCAGGAGGCTCTGCACCTATCGACTATCTGCGTGACCAGATCAGAAAGTGCAAGGAGCTGACAGACAAGCCCTTCGGCGTGAATGTAATGCTCATGTCCCCCAACGCTGCGGACCTTGCGCAGTTGGTTATCGACGAAAAGGTAACCTTTGTCACCACGGGAGCGGGCAACCCCGGGCCGTTTATGGCAGCCTGGAAAGAGGCGGGGATAAAGGTAATTCCCGTAGTTCCCTCTGTGGGACTTGCCAAAAGGCTTGAAAAGCTCGGCGCAGACGCTGTTATTGCGGAGGGCACGGAAAGCGGCGGACATATCGGGCAGAACACCACCATGTGCCTTGTGCCCCAGGTGGTCGACGCTGTGAGCATTCCCGTAATAGCCGCAGGGGGCATTGCCGACGGCAGAGGCATAGCCGCATCCTTTATGCTGGGCGCTGTGGGCGTTCAGATAGGCACACGCTTCCTTGCTTCGGAAGAATGCCAGATACATGAAAACTACAAAAACGCCGTAATAAAGGCAAAGGACACCGACAACGCCATAACAGGCTTCTATTCGGGCAGTCCCTGCCGCTGCATAAAGAGCCGCTACACCCGCAAGCTCCAGGAAATGGAGAAAAACGCCGCACCTCCCGAGGATTTCGAGGCTCTGACCGTAGGCTCTCTGCGAAAGGCAGTTGTTGACGGCAACACCGAGGAAGGCTCAATGCTCTGCGGACTTATTGCGGGCATGGTAAACGAGGTAAAGCCCGTAAGCGTTATTATGGACGAGCTTTGCAGCAAGGCTTCGGAGCTGCTGGGCAGCAAGTTATGATAAATACATCAAAAAATGTACACCGAAAATATTACAACGGAGGTAAATTATAAATGGCGCAAACAACAAAAACAGCACTTATCACAGGCTCTGCACGGGGCATAGGAGCAGCGATCGCACTCCGCCTTGCAGCCGACGGCTTCAATATCGCATTCAACGACCTTAATATGTCCGCATTTGAAAATAACGACATTGTCGATAAGGTAAGGGAAAAGGGCGTGGAGGCGGAAATATTCCCTGCGGACGTTTCGGGGCACGCCGACTGCGAAAAGCTTGTAAAGGACGTTAAGACCCGCTTCGGCACAATAGATGTGCTGGTAAACAACGCAGGCATTACAAGAGACGTTCCCACCTCAATGATGACCGAGAAACAGTATGACATGGTAATTGCCGTGAACCAGAAAAGCGTGTTCAACATGATGAAGCTTGTGGGCAAGGTAATGATCCGCCAGAAAAGCGGACATATCATAAATCTTGCTTCTGTTTCGGGAATTTACGGCAATCCCGCTCAGATAAACTACAGCGCCTCAAAGGCAGCCATAATCGGCATGACCAAGACCGTTGCCAAGGAGCTGGGCGGCAGAAGCATTACCGTAAACGCCGTTGCACCGGGCTTTATCCACACCCCCATGACCGACAAGCTCACCGAGGAGCAAAGGGCGGCTATGCTCTCACGCATTGCCATGAAGCGTTACGGCGAGCCCGAGGAGATTGCAAGCGTGGTATCGTTCCTTGCGGGGGAGGATTCCTCCTATGTAACGGGACAGGTTATCGAGATATCCGGCGGACTCAGTATGTAAGGCAGCACTTGCCTTGATCTGACATATCAACACAGCGGTCGGGAGCGGTGTCACGCCTCCGTCCAACATAGCGGCTGAACTTGTTTGGCAGTTAAATTTGTTTGGCAGTTAAATTTGTTTGGCAGTTAAATTTGTTTGGCAGCTGAACTTGTTCGGCGGCTGAACTTGTTCAGCAAGTGCAGCGGAACATCGCTGCGAAAGGAATGAATTTTAATGAGAAGAGCAGTAATTACAGGAATGGGGATAGTATCCCCCATAGGAAATACCGTTGACGAGTTCTACAGCTCGGTAAAGGCAGGGAAAAAGGGTTTTTCGCTGCTGCGTGAGCTGCCCGACATCGGTAATGATTTCAGCCCCGAATTCGAGGTAAAGCTGGCAGGGGCTGTAAAGGACTTTGATCCCGAAAAGCGGATAGCCAAAAAGGAAGCTGCCCGAATGGACAGGTTCACACAGTTCGGACTTACCGCAGCCCTTGACGCACTGGAGGATTCGGGCAGCGACTTTTCCGATATTGACCCCTTCAGAGCGGGAGTTATTGCAGGTGTGGGTATCGGCGGACTTTCCCTTACCACAAAGGAGCATAAAAAATATCTGGAAAAGGGACCCGGGAAAATTTCCGTGTTCTATGTGCCTATGATAATCGGCAATATGGCAGCGGGGACTATCTCCATGAAAACAGGCTTCAAGGGTGATAACTTCTGCACCACCACCGCCTGTGCTTCCTCCGCCCACGCCATCGGCGAGGCTTTCCGCAAAATAAAGGACGGCTATCTGGACGTTGCCATTGCGGGAGGCGCAGAGGCATGCATAAGCGAATTCGATCTGGGAGGCTTCAACAATATGAAAGCCCTTACCCGTTCGGACGACCCCGACCGTGCATCCATTCCCTTTGACAAGGAGAGAAACGGCTTTGTGCTGGGAGAGGGCAGCGGAATGCTGATAATAGAGGAGCTTTCCCACGCCAAGGCAAGAGGCGCTAAGATTTACGCCGAAATAGCGGGCTACGGCGCTACCTGCGACGCATATCATATGACCAGCCCCTCCCCTACGGGAGAAGCCGCAGGCATGGGCATGAAGCTGGCTATGGAGGAAGCGGGTCTTACCCCGGAAGGTATAAACTACATCAACGCCCACGGCACTTCCACGGGACTTAACGACAAGTATGAGACCATTGCCATAAAGAACGCTCTGGGCGAGGAATACGCCCGCAAGGTCGTTATAAGTTCCACCAAGTCCATGACAGGGCATTTGCTGGGGGCAGCGGGCAGCGTTGAGGCAATTATTACCGCCCTTTCCTGCCGTGACGATTTTGTTCACGCAACCGTGGGCTACAAAGTGCCCGACCCCGAGTGCGATCTGGATTACTGCACCGAGGGCAACAGGAATATGACCGTAAACGCCGCTTTGTCCAACTCCCTCGGCTTCGGCGGACATAATGCCACACTGTGCATTAAAAAGTTTACCGAGTAAAAATTCCTTTGAGCGGCAGAATGGGGGAATGGTACGGCAGTCGGATATGTAAATCCTCTTGCCTCTTGACCCTCTTGCCTCTCAAACCAACCCTAACAAGAAAGGAAACAAAAATCATGGCTACACTGCCTTTTGATATGGAAATCGAGGATATAGCGGCGCTTGCCGAAATTATCAAGAAAAACGATCTGGAGGAGCTGAGGCTCACCGACGAGGAACTGCGGATGAAGCTTGTTATAAAGGGAAGATCGGGAAAGAATGATCACAATCCGCCTCCCCCGCCTCCGCCCGTGCCGAATCCTCTGCCGCCGGCAGCTCCCCCTGCGCCCCAGATAATCGTTGTGCCCGCAGGAGGGAATGCAGTCCCCGCAGGTGCGCAGGCGGAAGTCACCGCCCCGTCGGCCGCACAGCCGTCAGCCCCTGCCCCCGTACAGGAGGCAGCCCCCGCAGCAGACCCAGGGACTACCGTAAAAGCCCCCATTGTCGGCACATACTATGCAGCCTCCGCCCCCGGCAAGCCGCCCTTTGTAACGGTTGGCCAGCGCATTAAAAAGGGCGACGTTATAATGATAATCGAGACCATGAAGCTTATGAATGAGATCCAGAGCGATATTGACGGAGTTGTAACAAAAATATTCGTCAAGGACGGTCAGGCTGTCGAGTTCGATCAGCCCATAATGGTGATAGAGTAAGGGAATAAAAGTTTACAGAACATTACAGGAAAGGGAGAAAACAATATGCCAGTACCATCTTATCTGGAAGGCTATACAGCAGACGTTATCGACCACGGCGATTCAGTTTCGTTTATTTTGCAGGACAGCGAGGGAGAGCAGATCTTCAAGGTGTACGCCTACGGTGAATACGACCCCTCCACGGGTCTTTACACTGACACCCCCTCGGGCAGAAGCCTTTTTGTGGCGGAGTCGGTAAAAACCAAAGAAAAGGTAACGCTCTTTGACAATGCCCTCCACGGCTATGACAATATGTTTGTGGTGGACAGTATGCAAAAGCCCCGTCTTGTTTCCGAGCTGCCCTTTTCCCCATGCAGGATAATGGCGCAGTTCGCCTATGAGATACCCTATGATGAGGAAAAGAACAATTATGAATTCAACAGCGACGGCGAATGCATTCTCATTGACGGCAGGAGCATTCCCTGGGAACAGGTAAAGTCCGACGGCTACGACTGGGTGACCCTTTGCTACGAAAACGACAAGGGCGACTGGGAGGGCTTCTGCGACGAGGAGCTAAGCTGACAGAGGCTGGATGTAAGAAGGCTGGATGCTGGATATTTGAGTTTCGGTCACTTGCGTTTCTGAAGCTGTTATCCTGTAAAATAATTTTTAAGATTGAGGTTGGATATATGATGAATAAAAACGAAATTATGGAGCTGATACCCCACCGTGACCCGTTTCTCCTTATTGACGAGATAGAGGAGCTGGAGCCGGGCAAAAGGGTCGTGGCTTACAAGAATATGACCCCGGATGAATTCTGGTTCAAGGGGCATTTTCCCGGTTACCCGGTAGTGCCCGGAGTGCTTATGGTGGAAATGATGGCTCAGGCGGGCTGCGCCGCAATGCTGGCTCTTCCCGAAAACAAGGGCAAGATCGGGTTTTTCGGCGGCATTAAGGAGGCTCGCTTCCGCCGTCAGGTCGTTCCCGGGGACAGGCTCCGTATCGAGGTGGAGATCATCAAGGTAAAGGGTCCTGTGGGCTACGGCAAGGGCATTTGCACCGTGAACGGCGAAAAAGCGGTAACGGCGGAAATTTCCTTTGCAATCAAATAACATAGGCTAATTAATAATTAATAATTAATAATTAATAATTAATAATGACTGTGTCAGCTTTGCCGACGGGTTTAAAGTTATTGCATATGTTATTTGTTTTATTAAATTTTTATAATTTTATAATTTACGATTTTGAGGAAATATTTGAGTATCACAATTAATTAAATAATTATTAATTATTAATTATTAATTATTAATTAATTTACTGGGGCTGAAAATATGTTTAAAAAAGTACTTATTGCAAACCGTGGGGAAATAGCCGTGAGAATAATAAGGGCTTGCAGGGAGCTGGGTATACACACCGTGACCGTTCACTCCACAGCGGACAAACACGCCCTGCACGCCAAAATAGCCGACGAGACCGTCTGCATAGGGCCTGCTGCCACAAAGGACAGCTACCTTAACGCAGAGGCGATAATCGAGGCCTGCAAAATGACGGGAGCGGACGCACTGCACCCGGGCTTCGGCTTCCTTTCGGAAAATGCCGATTTTGCGGAGCTTTGCCTTGAAAACGGGATAGAGTTCATAGGGCCGTCCCCGAAGTCCATAAGAATGCTGGGGGACAAGGCAGCCGCAAAGGAAACTATGAAAGAAGCGGGCGTACCCGTTATCCCCGGGTCGGACGGGGCTGTGCCCGATATGGAGGCGGCAAAGATACTCTGTCGGGCAATGGGCTGCCCTGTGATGATAAAGGCTTCCGCAGGGGGCGGCGGCAGGGGGATACGCCTTGTAAGCTCCCCCGAGGAGCTGGAGCCTGCCATTAACGCTGCCCGTGCCGAGGCAAGGAATTTTTTCGGGGACGATTCCATATATATGGAAAGATTTATCGAAAATCCCAAGCATATCGAGGTGCAGATACTGGCGGATAAGCAGGGGAATGCGGTATATCTGGGCGAGCGTGACTGCTCCATGCAGCGGCGGAATCAGAAAGTGCTGGAGGAAACTCCCTCAACGGCAACTACTCCCGAGCTGCGGGAAAAAATGGGCAGAGCCGCCGTATCCGCCGCAAAGGCCTGCGGCTACCATAATGCGGGGACCATCGAATTTCTGCTGGATAAAAACGGGCATTTCTATTTTATGGAAATGAACACCCGAATCCAAGTGGAGCACCCCATAACCGAGTGGGTAACGGGTATAGACCTTGTAAAGCAGCAGATACTCATAGCGGCAGGGGAAAAGCTGCCCTTTGTGCAGGAGGATATTTCCCTGCGGGGGCATTCCATAGAATGCAGGATAAATGCGGAAAATCCCGAAAAGAATTTCCGCCCCTGCCCCGGAACGATAACCGCTCTGCACATTCCCGGAGGCCCCGGGATAAGGGTGGACAGTTCCGTTTATCAGGGCTACACCATTCCCCCCTATTACGACAGCATGATAGCAAAGCTTATAGTTCACGCTCCCACAAGACAGGAGGCAATAGCCAAAATGAAGTGGGCGTTATCGGAATTTATCGTTGAGGGCGTGGACACCAATATTGATTTCCAGCTTTCCCTTATCCGTGACGGAGAATTTGAAAAGGGAACCTACGGTATCAAGTATCTGGAAAACAAACTTAATTAATAATTAATAATTATTAATTAATAATGAGCGGCGGCTGCCCGGCTGCTTTGAAAGCCTTGAATAAACTGCCGCTCCTGAGATCAAACACAAAGGCAAACATAATTTATATCAAAGGGTGATGATATTATGACGGATAAGAATGAAAAGATATGCCCCAATTGCGGCGGACATATGGTAAGAGGGATATGCCTTGACTGCGGCAGCAGTGCGCCGAAGAAGGAGGATACTCCCCCGCCACGTTCGGCAGCGTACCGTAACGACGCAAAGCCTCTGACGGATGTGGCAGCCCCCGAGCTTTTTACCCTTGCGGGAGAGGATATTGTCATTCCCCGAAAGGTAAGGGCAGCCAAAAGCTTTGCAAATCCCTATGCGGGGCTGATCCCCTTTGAATCCCCCGATTTCGGGGAAAATTACGCCGCCCCCCAGGCGGTCATAAGGGAACTCGGCACGCCCAGGGGAATACGTGTTTCAGGCGATACCGAAGAACCCGTTACCAAAAAAATGAAAATTTCCGGAGGCAGACATCTCACCGATTACTGGTGGATATTGATGTTTTCCCTCCTGCTGCCATGGCAGGTCTCATGGCTGCCCGCCCCCGCCCTGTTTAAATTTGACGAAAAGGGCGGACGGTTTACGGCAAAAGTAATTTTAATAATGACAGTTATCAAATTCCTGATCCGAAGGATTGTTTTATAAAGAAAAAAGAAAAATGAACAAAAAAAGCAAAGCAGCAGACTGCAAGAGATAAAGTTCACTCACACTTCTAGCCTCTTGCCTCTAGCCTCTTGCTTCTAGTAGAAGGAGTGTTTCATCTTGCTGGAAGATTTATTCAAGATGGTCACCACACGGTTTAACGGTGATGAAAAGAACGAAACAAAGGAATTCAGATGCCCCCGTTGCCAGAACGGCTGCGGTGCGGAGGAGCTGCAAAAGAATATGTGGGTGTGCCCCGAATGCGGCTACCATTCCCGTATGAATGCAAGGGACAGGATAGCCATTACCTGCGACAAAGGCTCATTCTGTGAATTTGACAAGGATATGCAGACCGCCAACCCAATAGATTTCCCCGGGTATGAGGAAAAAATAGGGAGTATGCAGGAAAAAACAGGGCTGACCGAGGCTGTGGTCACGGGAGAATGCACTATTCATGGCGAGCCGTGCATTATCGGCGTTATGGATTCACATTTTATGATGGCGTCCATGGGCAGCGTTGTGGGAGAGAAGATAACAAGGGCTTTTGAAAGGGCTGCCGAAAAAAAGCTTCCCCTTATCCTTTTCACCGCCTCGGGAGGGGCGAGAATGCAGGAGGGACTTGTTTCCCTTATGCAGATGGCGAAAACAAGCGGCGCTGCGGCAAGACTCTCGGAGGCGGGGATACTCTACATCACCGTCCTCACAGACCCCACCACAGGCGGCGTTACGGCGTCCTTTGCGTCACTGGGGGATATAATCATTGCCGAGCCGAAGGTGCTTGTAGGCTTTGCGGGAAGGCGTGTTATCGAGGGCACTATAAAGCAAAGGCTGCCCGAGGATTTCCAGTCCGCCGAGTTTTTGCTGGAAAACGGCTTTGTGGACTTTATCTGCGAGAGGAAAAGTATGCGGCGGACCATTGCTCATCTGATAAGGCTGCACAGACCGCCCGTAAAAGACAGCGGCGCTGCTTCGGCGGACAGTATACCTGCCGGAAAGACTGTCGGCAAATCGTCCGCCGAAAATAAATCAAAAACATCAAAGGAAGCTGTCCCTGCGGAAAATGACGTAAATACAGGCAGCAATGGCAATGCAAGCAATGCCGGCAATGCAAACAGTGTAAACAGTGCAGACAATTCAAACGGTGCAGGCAATACCGTCAAATCCGACAGATCCGATAAACCGGGCAAGTCCGAGGGAATTTTCGGTGCACATAAAAATAAATCCGGGAAAGGAGCGGGAAAAAATGGCTGAGAATACGAGCGGTGCGGCAAACAACAGTCAGGAGCGGGAAATAACGCCCTATGAGCGGCTGATGACAGTGCGGAACAAAAACCGCCCCACCATAAGAGATTACATCCCCCTGCTGTTCACGGATTTTTTCGAGCTTCACGGAGACAGGCTTTACGGTGACGACGGGGCTATCCTTGGCGGCATAGGCAGACTGGAGGGCACGCCCGTTACCATAATAGCCGAGGTAAAGGGTCGGGATATTTACGAAAACAAGGCCTCAAACTTTGCAATGCCTCACCCGGAGGGCTACAGAAAAGCTCTGCGGCTTGCTCACCAGGCGGAAAAATTCCACCGTCCCGTTATCTGCTTTATCGACACCCCCGGGGCATTCTGCGGGGTCGAGGCGGAAAAGCGTGGGCAGGGAGAGGCGATAGCACGCAGCCTGGCGGAGTTTATGACCCTTAAAACTCCCGTTATATCCCTTGTGCTGGGAGAGGGAGGCAGCGGCGGCGCACTGGCGCTGGGAGTATGCGACGAGCTTGCCATGCTGGAAAATGCCAGCTACTCGGTAATTTCCCCCAGAGGCTTTGCTTCCATTCTCTGGAAAGACCCCTCAAGGGAGGAGGAGGCCTGCGGAATAATGCGGATAACCTCCCACGACGCCCTGTCCTTAGGCATTTGCGAGTATATAATACCCGAGCCTGAGGGAGGCGCTCACAACGATCCCGAGACCACTGCCGAAAATATCGCTGAATTTTTGGTGAAAACGCTGAATAAGAAAATGGCAAAAGATATTGACGTTTTGCTGAATGAACGATATAATAAATTTAGAAAAATCGGTGAGTTCATGGAATAAGCCGAAAAATTAACGGGATAAGGACAAATTGTGTCTTTATTATAAATATTTTCAAGGAGGAAAATCAAATGGTATTTGATAAGGTAAAGGAGATCATTCAGGAGAAGCTGGACGTTGAGGAGGACAAGATAACCGAAAGCGCTACCATTCAGGAGGACCTGGGTGCGGATTCTCTTGACATTATTGATCTTATTAACGAGTTCGAGGAGCAGCTGGACATCGAGATCCCCGAGGAAGCAGCCCAGAACCTTAAGACTGTCGGCGATATCGTTAAGTATATCGAGGATCATCAGGAGGACTGAGTTTTTTCGGTTCGTTCAATAAGTGTCGGATGATTGCATATAAAAATCCCCCGGTCGAGCGCCCAGCTGACCGGGGATTTTTAGGCAAATGCCTTGATATGATATGAAAAACTGTTCAGCATTTATAAATTACTTTCCTGTCTCTTTCTATTTCCGCAATGATACTTTGGTAAAGAGGGTCATTTCTGCTTTGTTCGATCTGATGATCCGAAACTATATCCACTTCTTTTCCGAATACTTCCCTGAATTCATCAAAAAGAACAAAAAATTTAATACCTCTTGCATTTCCTTTTTCCACCAAAAGATCAATGTCACTTTTTTCCGTAGCCTCTCCCCTTGCATACGAACCGAATAAATATATGTTTCCCGTTCCATAGCTTTCGGCAATGGGGCGGACTTTTTCCTTTATTTCTTTTATACTGTATATGCTCATAAAAACCTCTGCATTTCATTATTTTCCTATTATTATACCTCATATTCTTTATGCTGTCAATAGGTCGGAAGCTTAAAATTTCCGGTTTTCCGATATGCCGGCTGCTGCTGACGAAAAAGTATTATAAAAAGCTAAAGTTTTAAGCATTCCTGCCGATAATATATATAAGAAGTACTGTATATCAAAGGAACGCCGATAAATTCGTTTTTTTAAAATTTCGCATTTGCAAAACGTCTATCGGCGGAGGCTTTGATCGGCAGCTCGGCTATTGGCAGCAGCAATAAATCAATTAACGGGAGGAGCATAATTATGCAAGTAAGCATCGAAGGCAGCGGATCATACACAAGCACCAAAAACACACTTAATGTAAAGGTCGACACTACCCAGGCAATGGCAGACGCAATTGCCAAAGGCGATGAAACAAGGATAGCGGCAATCGAAAAGTTCCGTCGGGCGCAGGGAGATACCGATACTCTCCAGCTTACCCTGCCCAGATCCGAATCCATCTATAAAAGGACAGAGTTCATTACCGATGAGAGCATGGGAAAGGGCTGCGCATACTGCTATACATATATGGAAAAGACCCTCACCTTTGAAGATGAGGAACACGGAGAATACAGCCTTACATTCAGCAGCACCGAAAGACATTTTATCGTTAACATGGACGATTTTTCCAAAATCTTCGGCAAAAGCCGTTCGGATATGAACGGCATTTCAAGCGCAGTGGAGGAGACGTGGGAATATACCGAGCGTTCCTTTGAGCAGCAAACCCTTACAGGCAATTTGTCCGGGCTTATTTCAAAGGACGGGGAGACAATGGGCACAAACATTTCCTTTGCCGCCCAAAGCTCCGCATATAAGCGCACCACCGCCAGCTTTACCGCAGGCACTGTTAATTATAAAGACGGCAGCAAGGCATGGTATCAGGAAAAAGCCCTTTCCAACAGGGAAATTTACAATAACTGCGTTGCCTATATGGCAGAATCCTTCGGCGATGATTCTCTCCCGACGCTTACCGAAAAAGACTTTGCCGAGCTTTTCGGAAAGCCAATGACTATCAAATACAAGTTCCCCGAAAAATCAGGCGGCAAGGACTTTTCCGAGCTTTTGGGGAGAAATATGCCTATCCGTCATATATTCCCCGAAAATTCCCCGAATGAGATCCCCGTATTTACCGATAAAGACTTTGCCGATCTTTTCGGCGCCGATCTTTTCGGAAAGCCTTTGAATACCGAACGAAAGTTACCCGAAAAGCATATGAACGAAACCGTTAAAAAGCCCTTGACCCCTTTGGAAAAACGTGAGGAGCTTCTCGAAAGCCTCAACAGATTCATGGAAAGAAACCTTGCAGCCGCTCGGAAAAAGTCACCGAACAGCCCGGGGCTCAAAGCCTTTGAGAAAGCCCGCCTTGAAATAGCCTCATACAAGTATTCGGAAGTAACTACCCTTGTGCAGAGAATGTTCTATTCCCATTCGTCCGCAGCGTCGATTTACAAAGCAAGCGCCAAAAAGTAAAAAAAGACCGGGTGACTTATCGCCCGGTCTTTCCGTATTTTTCAGCAGTTGTATGTTTTTATGCAGCCTTTCCCGCCGTTCCTTTTTCCGCAAGCCTCTCCCTGTGTTTGCGGACGGGGAACGTTGCCAGCAGCTTCATCAAATAGCACCAGTGATCCACGACCTCCCATGCGCCGCATATCTTGTCCACGCAGATTATTACCACAGTCTCCCGGTATTTGGGCAGGGCAATGTTCATGGGGAACATATGCTTTTCGATAATATCCGCCTCCATGGGGGTTATGGAGAAATACTTGCGCACATTTGCCAGCGCCGTGCCCGCATGAGTCCAGCCGTGCATCCGCTGACCCTTTACCTTTACATAATCATGCCAGTCGTATAAAAACAGATCGTGCAGCAGACCCGCCCTTGCGCCCGCACGGCAGTCGAGGCTGAGCAGCTTGCACAGCAGGTAATTGTAATAGGAAACGTTCAGACAATGCTGAAAGCAGGTAGTGTGCCCATGGTGCATATACTGCTGCATTTGCTGAACCACTTCGCTGTCCAGCAGGTCGCTTACCAGTTCGTAATATCCGCACTCGCTGTCGGGTACCGAAAGGTCTATCTTTGAACCGATCGCATTAAGCATAAAATTATCTCCTTAATTTTTGTTTTCGGGGAATATATCGAAAACGTTTAAATTTTTTCGCATATTTATATGCCCGGCGATCGTTTATGTACTTGACATTCAAAAAATAATGACCCGAACTCTTGCCGGACAAGTTCATTCATGAACATGTTGATTTATGAACAAGTTCACCTTATATTATATCAGTATATGTCTCATATTTCAATAGCAATAATGCACAGTTTTTAAGAAATTTGTTGTGCAATATTTTATTATCGAAAATTTTTGCCTTTAAAAAAATTGGAAAATTTTTCTATAAAGGGAAATTTTTCCTTTGGGATAATTTTGCCCTCGTCCGCAGACTCTGCCGTCAGATTATCGCAGGAAATGTTCACTGTGAACATATCTCCGTTTCCCGAAAACACAAAGGTAAAAGCGGCTTTGCATTCGCCGTTTTTATTCGAAAATTCAAAGGACATAATATCCCATTCCTCTGTTATAAGGCGTTGGGTGAACTCCTCTGTTTCGCTTTTGTAGAGCTTTCTTCCTTTTATTTCCTTTGGCGAGTTGCTTTTGAAATCGAGGACACGGCGGGTCGTGATAAAAGCCGATACAAGGCGGAAGTTTTCAAAGGTGAGGGTCATATTGTCAAAGCGGATATTATTGCCGCCGTGCACGGTGTCGTGTACGACAATTGCTCCCGAAATATTTATGATAAGGTTTTCCCCGATTATTTTTGCCCCTTGGGAGAATGCGTTTTCAAGGGAAAGGCGGTTTGGGTCGCATTTCAAAATTCCAGCCTCCTTTCGGTTTTTATTATAACATATTATAACATAAGGCGGCGTTTTTTTCAAGAGGTAAAAATATTATTTTGCGGAAAACGGTGTATGATAATTGCAGAGAATAATTTGGGCTGTCTGCTGTTAAATTAGGCGTTGTTTGTCGCTTTACTTTGTTCGCACCTGTTAATGATAATTACGGCTCGGCTATCGCCTCGGTGTGTGCGCCCTTACGGGCGATTGCGAGGGTGCTCTTGAAATGCGTTCTGTATGACGGCTTGCGTAAAAATTTTTTTTCAAAACTGCTTAACAACTCTCTCCCGTTTGCTACTACTTAAATAAAGGGGAACACCGGAAAAAGGAGGTACACGTAAATGGACAAAACCGAATGCGGCAGGCTGCTTGAAGAAAATCTCGGCAAGCTTTACGGCTGGGCATTCTCAAGGCTGTATGACAAGGACGAAGCCGAGGATTTGACGGGCGATATTATCTGCGCCGTGCTCTCGTCTGTTCACAGTCTCAAAAACGATGACGCTTTTTACGGCTTTATGTGGCGCATTGCCGAAAATGTTCTCGGCAGCAGGCTCAGGGCAAAAGCAAAGGAAAACTCCCTTTTCGACAGGCAGTCGGAATATATGGGCGTATGCTTTGTGACCCCCGAAACAGACGTAGCCGAACGTGAACAGATAAATCTTCTGCGCCGTGAGCTTGCCCTGTTGTCTGGGCTGTACAGGCAGACTGCGGTATTGTTCTATTTTTACGGCAAAAGCTGCAAGGAAATTTCTGCGCTTTTAAATCTGAGCTCGGAAATGGTTCGCTACTACCTTTTCCGTTCCCGTGAAATTTTAAAGGAGGGCGTTAATATGACAAGAGAATTAGGAGAAAAAAGCTACAACCCGGGCACATTCCGCCTGGATTTCTGGGGCGGCGGCAGCAACGGTTACTGGGAAATATTTGAGCGCAAGCTCCCCGGAAACATACTGCTTGCGGCATATGAAAAGCCTCTTACCGTAAGCGAGCTTTCGGGAGAGTTGGGGGTAGCCGCTCCATATCTGGAGGACGATCTGGAAATTCTTTTAAAGCACGGTTTTATAAAAGAGACCGCAGGGCGTTACCGCACGGACATAATAATTTTTTCCGACGACTATGAAAAAGAGGCGGCGGAAAAATTCAAGCCCATATGCAGCGCCGCCGCCGACAAGGTAAACGAGGTAGTAAATTCCGCATTGGAAAAGGTTACCCAAATGGATTTCCACGGCAGCGATATTCCCGAAAACACTCTGAAATTCGTGCTCACCAATATGGCTGTATTTTTCGGTATGCTGCAAGCGGATAAAAAGGTCAGGGAAAAATACGGCGATTATCCGCCCCTTTCCAACGGGTCGCAGGGCTTTCTTTTCGGCTATGACAATGATTATGTAAATCATCATTTTAACGGCATTTACGGTCAAATGGAAAACCTCGAAGAAACAGCATATGTGAGCGTGGAAAATTATCGGGCAATTGCCGGCGTTCAGAGACTGGATATAACCGACTGGTATGGGACTATAGCTGCGCTTACAGGGGCGGTCACAAATGAAAAGGCGGACGAAAACAGCAGCATTCAGCTGCGCAGGGTGCAGGAGGGCTTTATAAAAATAAAGGAGGGACGGCTTACGGCGAATTTTGCTGTATTTCCCGAAAAGCTGCTGGAGAATGAGATAAAACCGCTGCTTAGCGCTGCCATGGAAGAGACCTGCAAGTGCGCAGATGAAATATGCGGCATTGCCGAAAAGCTGCTTATCCCCCGCACGCCGAAGCCCTTGCAGAATAAATGCGGACAGCTTGCGCATATCCGCTTTCAAATGGACGCTATGGCGTTTATTGTGGAAAGCTGTCTTGAAAAGGGTCATCTGAAAATGCCCGAGGGCGATTTTAAGCCCGCTATGTTCGGGGTCATAAAATAATAAAAAGCTGCCGCAGGGAATGAGGACCTGCGGCAGATGTTATATTGCTATATTTTGATTATCTCGTACAGCGGCTTGTATTCCTCTTCATTTGCGATATAGTCATAGAAAAGCTTCATGCATTCCCCTCTTGTTATAGTTTTGTCATAATCGAAATTGACCCCGCTTTTGATATATCCCTTTTCCTTTGCAATGGCAATGTAAATATAATTCGGGTTGTCTCTTGTCACATTCTTGTAGGGCTGCCTGTGGTTTGCGGAGTCATCATTAAGGGGATGTATTTCGCCATTGTCCCGGTAGTTCACTGCAAATATCCTTGTCAGTTCCCCATAGGTAAGGTTTGAGTTGATTCGGGGGTCGTCCTCATAATGGCTTTTCCCCGTTTCGGGGTCGGTGACCTTTATTAGGTATATGTCCGTAGCATCAAAGTAGCTTATGCCCGTTATATCGCAAAGGTCGTTAAATTCGTTTATTGTAATGGGGTCGTCCGGGCGCAGCTTTTCATCCTTTCCGAACCTCACGCCGTATTTGTAAAGCTCCTTTATTTCCTTTTCATATTTGTACCCCGAAACGTCCGTGTAATAGCCCGGCTTATTATCGGATTTTTTTTCATTGTAATAGGGCTTGCCCGATTCTGTACAGCGCTCCCCTGTCAGGGCATTGATATAATAGGTCTCGTCAAAGGAATACACAAGATATGTATGCGGCTTTGTATTTGTGTCGGTAAAGCCCTTGTAATAAAGCTTGGGAGGGTCCTTTTCAAAGACCTTGCCGTATGCCTCTTTTTGAGAAAGCACCTTTCCCTTGGGGAAGTCTATATCATGATAAGTATAATCAAACCCCAGCACCTCGCCCCTTGAATCCACGGTGATATAGACCTTGTCAAACCTTGCGGGCAAGCCGTTTACATAGCGGACAAATTCCACTATAGCTGTGGTGTCCTCGGGGGTAAGAGCATTCATACTCTTGCGCCCTCCGCCGCTCAGTGTGAAACTGCCTGCAATGTTTCCCTCATACCTGTATTCCCTGCCCCATTCACCCATAAAATGGTTCATGGCTTCCTTGGCAGTTGATACTGCGGACTTTTCATCTACAGGGGCCGTGTTTTTTGTCTTGCTGTTTTCTCCGTATTCATATGTTTTGATGAACTCTGTTATCCTCCCGGTGTAAGCGTCAAGAGAAATTGTAAGATAAATGCTGTCTGCCCTGTTGTGCTTTGCCTTGTGCTCAAATTTCAGACGGCGGAGAAGCCGCAGCTCATACTTTTCGTCAAGAGTATATTTTAATTCATCTTTAACAAGCTCAAGGCTGCTGTCAAGCTTGATAAAGCCGTCGTCCTTAACGATATCCAGAGCACGATCGCTGCTTATCTGCTCCTGCCCCTCCTTAGAGGCTTTAAAAGCCTCTTTCTCGGTGTCAGTGTAATCTACCCAGAGGTCCCCGTAATCGTACCCTCCGCCGCCGCAGGTGCCGACATCGAATATGCCGTCCCAATCCCAAGGCCAGCTGTCGTCTGTTTCCTTGAGATCCTTGTAATAATCGGTGTATTCCCCCGACAATGCGTCAAGGACATTTTCGTTGGCGCTTTCGCCGGTGCTGCTTTTGTAAATGGGCAGTGTAAAAAGATCAAAGCTGCGCATATCCTTTTCACTGTCAAAGCTGTAGGTGCTGTAAAGCTCATATTCCGCCGTCTGCGGAGAACGGGAGGTGTAAATATCATAAATTTCCTCACGGGTCAGGGCTTTTTTGCTGTCGGGAAATTCCGCCCCCGCCCACCATTCGTATAGCCGTAATGACCTGAGTTCGCCGCTGTCCTTGTTGATCGTGACCCACCCGCCATTGTCGGGCACATCAAGTCCCTGCTCCTTGCGGATAATGTCAAAGGTAACGTCCCCCCAAAGGCTGTAATAATTTCCTTTGCGCTCCAGAACTATATCTCCCTCCAGACCGGGGTTGAGCTTGTAAATATACGCCCTTGCCAGTTCCTCCTGCTTTTCGGGGCTCATTTTTACAAGGGTGGGCTTGGGAGAGTAAACACTCGTGTCACGGTAGCTGTAAATAAGCCCGTTCCAGTAATACACCTCCAGTTCGTCCCGATTTTTGGAATCTTTCCATAATATCCTGTAGGAAATATTTTCCCTCCGCAGCTTTGATTCCCACTCGTAATCATTTGCTCCCGCAGGAATGTTCACCCTCCTGCGGATATCCGCAATTACCTTGGGAAGCTCTTCCTTTCCGGGGTTTTCCTCTTCGTCTTCGGCAGCGTAAACGGAAAAATTATCATGGTAAATATTCCCCGTTTCAAGCATACCTGCCGCAAAAGCAAATGCCATTACAAAGCAAATTAATTTCCGTATTTTCAAACCTATCACTCCTTATATTTTAAATATCTCATACAGCGGCTTTGCTTCGCCGTCCTGTGCAATATAGTCATAGATGATCTTCATGCATTCCCCGCGGGTCATGGTCTTGTTAAAGTCAAACTCGTCCCCCTTTGAAATATACCCCTGCTTCTTTGCAATGGCAATATAAGCGTAATCGGGATTATCCTTGGTAACATTTTTGTAGGGCTGCTTGTAATTCGCATTGAGGCTGGGGCTGTGATACTTGTCCTCGTAACGCCGTACAAAAAGCCTTGCCAGACCGCTGTAGGTAAGCGGTTCGTCATTTTTCGGATTATCCTTGAACTTTGTTTTTCCTGTATAGGGGTTGGTTATTTCGACACGGTCGTATATGCTGTCTGTGTAAATATAGTCCATATTCGCATCCCTGCAAAGCTCAATAAATTCATTAATGGTTATAGGGTCATCCGGGCGCAGCTGCCCGTCCGTCTCAAGCCTCACGCCGTACATGAAAAGCTTCCTTATTTCCTTTTCGTATTTGTGCCCCGACACGTCCGTGTAATATTCCGCTTTTTCCGGCTTTTCATCATAAGGCTTGCCCTCGCTGCCATAGCGTACTCCCGTAATAGCGTTTATATAATATGTACGCCCCAGATAATAGGTAAGATAAATATGAGGCTTCATTTCGCTGTCGGTAAATCCCTCAAATTCCAGAAAGGGCGGATACTGTTCAAAAAACTTTTCCAATGCCTCTTCCTTTGACAGCACTCTGCCCTGAGGGAATTCCGCATTGCAGTAAGTGTAATGTAATCCCAGTATCTCCCCTCTTGAATCCACTTTAATATAAGCCTTATCAAAATTTACAGGCAGACCGTTCACATACCGCACAAGCACTGCCGTCCCCTCCGCCGCATTTTCGGAAAGCTTTTTGCCATATCTGTCAGTGAGCTTTTCATACCTGTACTCCGCCGCCCTGCTGCCCATAAAATGCGCCGCAGCCTTTTTTGCAGCCGCCTCTGCGTTTTTTTCATCAAGCGGCGTCTTGCTTTTTTCATTGTAATAATATTTTTTTCCAAAAGATACTATCTTCCCCGAAAATGCGTCAAGCTCCGCCCATAGGGAAATTTTATCCTTCGGCTCATCCTTCGGGTCATACTCAAATTCCACATACCGCAAAGCCCGCACCGCCGCATTTCCGTCACGGTCATAGGTGACCTTTTCCTCTTTAAGCTTCAGCTTATTATCAAACACGATCACCCCGTCGGCTTTCAGTATTTCCTCCGCTTTTTTTGCAGTTATATACTTGCTGCTGTCGTGGGTCGCCTCGTAAAAGGCAATATCCTCCTCGTCAATATCCGTGATCTCACCTCCGTCATCAAAGTCGTCGTAAATAATAATAGGTTCGCTGTAGGTTCCCCAGGAATAAAGCCGGCAGGTATCCGATTGCCATCTGTCATCATCATAAGAGGATCGCTCTCCCGTAAACCCGTCAATTGTCAGATCACCCCTCAGGTATATCTCATAAACAGGCAGCACATAGGGATAAAGAGCAAGCGTGCCGCTGTCGGAATCGTATCCGGTGTCATAAAAAAGCTTGTATTCTCCCGTAACATCGGCATTTTGAGCATAAATACCGCAAGCCTCCTCTCCGGTGAGCATATTTTTCGTATCGGGAAACTTTGCGTCCTGCCACCATTCGTTAAGGTAAAAACGGAGCAATTCACCGCTGTTGCGGTCAATAAGAATGTAACCGATATTATCCACGGTAATTCCATTTTCCACCCGATATATCCTGTACTCTGCCCATCTGCTCAGGTCATAGTAGTCGTTTTGCCTCACAAGATCAAACTTCCCCCGCATATCGGGATTGAGCCTGCAAATGTGCTCATAGGCAATCTTCTCCTGCTCCGCCTCTGTATTCGAGGCAAAAGCGGGCTTTGAATCCTCATCATAAGTGTTTTTATAATATCCGTAAATCAGTCCGTTGTAATACCCCACTGTAATCTTGTAATATTTTCTCTCCCAGATAAGATTGTAAAAAGTATTGTCATATTCCTTTGCGGCCTTGCAGGAGAATTTTGTGTATTCCTTGGGGATATCCGCCCTTTTTAAAACCTCCGCCTTGATTTTCCCGACCTGGGTTTTATCGGGGGTTATTTCCTCCGCCTTGGCATAAACGGTATTTTCCATGCCATACTCCGCCGACAGCATTTCAAATACCCCCGCCGCCAAAATGCACGCCAAAGCAAATGCAATAATCTTGTTTATTTTCATAAAATCACGCTCCCTTGATTTTGGTATCTGTGGAAACGCTGATCAAATTGCCTTAAACAGTTTTTAAAGCCTGTAAATGGCTATGGAGAGCTGCTATTCCTCCGCCTACAGCGGAGGAATAGCCTTTGATCGGCAGTTTCCTATATCTATAACACAACTCACAAAGGCAAAATTTCTCAAAAAAATCAGAAATTAACAAAAATTTAACAATTATATTTTAAAAGAACCGAGGCTGTGTCCGCAGAATATACAAACATCAGCCTCGGAAAGTTTAAACTATGTAAACGTTAATCTATCGCCCTTGAAAGCGTAATCGCAAGAATATCCTCGGAGGCGATATTTTTCATGTAATAGTTGGTAGTGGACACAGGGCGGTAAACCCCGTCGTCGCCCAGCTGACGGGTAATAACCGTGCGCTCCCGCTGTCCGTTTGCATAAGCGTTAAGCTGATCCGTAACATCAAAGGTATCAATGAACAGCTGCTTATCCTCGGGGTGCATGGTGGAAGCGCCATGCATGATAAGCTCGGTGTACACTCCCGTAGAAGGACAGGAGCGTGTGGAAAACTGCTCGTATGCCATCATATAAAAGCTGTTGCGGCTCAGGTTGCTGAGAATGACCAGCGGATAACGCTTGAACACAGCATCCAGCAGCAGCTGCGTTGCACTTGCAGGGGGCAGGGTAAGCAGGATATCCTCCGTCTCGGGAACGCTGTCCGCCGCCTTCAGAGCCTCCCGGAAATCATCCTCGGGCATTGGCTTTGCAAATAAAAAGCCCTGTATCAGCTCGCAGCCGCAGGTGCGCAGGAAGCCCAGCTGTTCCTTTGTCTCCACGCCCTCTGCCACGGTTATCAGCTTTAAGCGGTGAGCAAAATCGAAAATGCTTTCCAGCACTATCCTTTCCTTTTCGTTTTCGCAGTTGCCGCTCAAAAGGGATTTGTCTATTTTCAGCACCGAAGCAGGAACGTCCTTTACAAAATTCAGGGAAGAAAGACCGCTTCCGAAATCGTCTATGGAAATATCGAAGCCCTCCTCCTTTATCGTCCCCACGAATTTGATTATGTCCACCCCGTCGAACGCCAGCGCCGACTCGGTTATCTCAATTTCCACAAGGCGGCGGGGAACGCCGTAGCTGTCCACCGTTTCACCCAGTTTTTTTGCAAATTCGGGTTCCTTTGCATGGCAGCGGGAAAAGTTCACCGATACCGTCACCACATGCCGCTCCGCCTTTATCTCCCCCGCCAGAAAAGCGCAGACTTCCCTGAGCATATACCAGTCCAGCTCCCCTACTATCTCCAGTTCCTCCAGCAGCGGAATGAACATACCCGGAGAGATCATAACCCCGTCCGACATTATCCACCTTGCCAGCGCCTCCGCCCCCTGCACCTTGCCGTTTACCGCATTGTGCTTGGGCTGGTAATAGGCTTTTATCTCCTTGTTTTCCATTGCCTTTTTCATAAGTTCACGTATGTTGTTCTTGTTTATATCCATATTCATAAATATTTCCTCCCGGTATCATATCGCTTTATGTACAGTAAACGACATTAGAAATCGGACTTGAAGTCAAGCAAAAATCTGCATATAAGACCGAAAGCACCAATTTCAATGTTGTTTGCCATATAAGCTGTTATTTACAGTATACACCAATTTCCGCCGCTTGTCAACCTCGGTTTGAAGCTGAAAAAATCACCTGTGCACCGCCGCACGAACCGCCGCAAGCACAGCCTTTATATTAAACAGCACAATTGCAAAAGCTGCTGCCAAAATTATAATGATATCCTTTTGCCGCACAGTCAGCAGGCACATAAGCATTATCATGCAGGTATTGAAAATATTCCTTAAAGCCGAAAAGCGGAAAGGCACATAACGGCGGGCGTCCGCTATCCTTATCCAGTAACATGCAAGGTAGCTTAGAAACGTTGCAGCGGCTGCCCCGTATATACCGAATCCGGGGATAAGATATATATTGAGAAAAATGTTTGCTGCGCAGGCAGCGAAAACCGTAACAAGGGAATTTACCGTGTGCTTTGAGGCAGTATATATGCCTGCAAGAAACAGGTCAAGACAGGTAAAGACCGCTGCAGCTATAAGCAGGGGCGCATACAGGTATGCCGCAGAGTATTCGGGAAAATTATCGTAATTTATGAGAACGGCGGACGCAGGCTTTATCATCAGGATAAGCGCTGCCGCCCCTATAAAAAGCACGGATTCGTATGTGCGGTAGACCTTTTCGTAAAATTCGTCCCGCCCCTCCGATTCGTTTTCCGTTATGGCAGATATGTTCCACGCCTGAAAGAAAACGCCCGACAGCATGGAGATAAGATTCGGCAGCTTTGCGGCAGCCGAATATATCCCCGCCGCTTCCTCGCTGCAAAGATTCCCTATAAATATCTGATCGGAAAATCCCGTAAACGTCCACATTACCGTTGTGGGGATAAGAGGCAGCGAAAAACGCAGGAGCTTTTTCCCCAGCTTTTTTTCAAAGCCGTGTATATCAAGAAAGCCTCGCAGTTCCGCAGAAATAAAGAGAAAAAGAGCCGAACAGGCGTCCGAAAGTATCACCGACAGCATAAACCCGCCCACGCCCATTTCCATGCGGGAAATAAAGATAACATTCAGGAAAAATAATGTCATTGTTGTGAGAATGCCGTCAAGGGCAAACAGCCTTACCATACCCCTTGCCTTTACAAACTGAGAGCAAAGGGAGCGTGCCGCCGACGTGCACACATATACCGCAAGCATAACCGTGTATTCTTTTATGGGAGCAAGAACGGGTATCAGTCCGATAAATGGCATAAGCAGTATCATCAGCAAAAGCCCCGCAAATATAAGCACGGCGGCAGTTGTGAATATCTTCTTTTTTTCATATTTTTTGTCGAGACTGTACCGCATCACCGCCTCTGTGAGAGAAAACGTAAACACAGGCAGGAGAAACAAAGCCGTTGTTTCAACAAGCGATTTTGTGTAAAAGCCTGCGGGGCTGATATGCTTTGTGTACAGGTTATTGAGAAGCAGCGAAAATATCTTTGACCCGAAGCTTCCCGCTGCAAAAACGACAGTATTGAATGCCAGCTTTTTGTATTTGTCCATGCTGTTCACCTCAGTCCGTTCAGTCCCTTATCTGTTCCCTCGGTATAAGGTCATAATCAAACATTACCTCCGAATGATTGTCAAGAACAAGCTTTTTATCAAGCGTTTCACCGGTGGCACGGTCGGAGGTGACCTTGTATATTTTTGATACACGGTAATATTTTCCGTCCTCTTTTCGGAAATGATGATCCTCCTCCACAAGCCTGAAACACTCTGTAAATTCTCTTTCGCTCCGCAGCTCGCCGTACAGCTTTTCCTCATCGCACCATAAAAGAAGCTGCACACTTTGACCGGTATTGTTTCTGAACCTGTAGTCGATATAATTGTAGCTTACGGAAGTGCCCGAGCCGAGGGGAACTCTTTTTCCGCTGTCCGGGGCAAGAGCGTCGGAATGGGTATGAAATTCCGTTATTTCAAGAGGACTGTCAAGCACAAGAAGATTTATCAGGCTTCCGAGATTGCACAGTCCCCCGCCCAGTCCTGCCACAAGCCTGCCGCCGATAATAACACGCCCATCCTTGTAGCCCTTTCGTTTTGTGGTGCTGCCTATTGTCCTCCAGAATGAGAATACTTCTCCCGGGCGTATCACAAGCCCGTTCAGGCGCTTGCAGGCAAGGCGGATATTTTCCGCCTTATTTTCCTGAAGCCTTATGTCAATATCCTTTCCACGCTTGATAAGTCCGCTGCTTTTTCGGGAAACCACACAGGGCAGCTTTTCGGATATAACGGTTTTTGCAAAATTTTCACGGCGCAGAAAATCCCTCATATGCCGCTGCAATATTCCCTTTTTTTCCGACAGCATATAACAGAACGGATTTATTTCGCAAAAGAGCTTTCTTTTTTTCCTGTGTTTCCTCCGCCTGTCAAAGGACAGTATCAGCTTTTCCAGATAACGCCTTTTTCCGATATGCTTTTCCTCGGGCAGGCGTATAAAATTAACCAGTATACTTGCAATCCCCGCTTTGTTTGCGCCCAGAATATCCTTAAAGACCTGATCGCCTATGACAATAGCCTTATCCTTTGTCAGCTGCATAATGTCAAGGGCTTTGAGAAAGCCTTCGGGGTCGGGCTTTCCTGCGTCGCATATGTATGGGGAGTCAATATTTTTCACAAATCTTACGACCCGTTCCCTATCGTTGTCGGTAAGCAGAACAGTCCTGAAACCTGTCCGATGAATGCGGCGGAAAAGCCCGTCCACCTGTTCGTTGGAATTATCCCCATGGTGCACCAACGTATTGTCAATATCAAATATAATGCCCCGACAGCCCTTTTTATACAGTTCATCATAATCAACGGCAAAAACGCTTTCGGCATAGTATGACGGAAAAAATTTTTCTAACATTTCACTTTTCTCCCCTGTCGTCTGACCCGATATAATCGCATACAGCATTTATCTGCTCACAGAAATCACTGCCGAAACGGTTGTCAAAAAAAGCGCTGCCTATGGTGAACGCCGCAGGGGAAATGCTTTTTATTTCCTCCAGCCGTCTGTAGCTGTTGACGCTTCCCGCAATACATACAGGAGCATTTACCTGTGAAACGAATTTCCTGTTAAGCTCTGCGGCATTTCCCGTGTATCTGTAACCCAGAAGGTCAATGCCGTATGCGCCCTTTGCCAGGTATTCCTCCGCCTGCGCTGTCATGCTGTCAATGCTTCCCCGCAGAATTGACGGCCGCCCTGAAACGTCCCCCGCAAAGGGCATATATCTTATGCCGCATTCCCTGCAAAGCTTGTTTACAGTATCGGAAAAGACCGTTCCCATAAGAATATCACAGCCAAGCTCCGCCGCTGTTTCCGCCCCCTGCATACCCTCTTCCTCCGTGTATGCCACTACTTCAAGAACGGTTTTCTTTCCGCAGTCTTTCATATATTTATAAAGCTTTTTCATCTCCCCGGGCGGCAGCGGTTTTTCCTTTGCTCCCCAGTATTCGGCTTTGGAATTGCGGCATTTTTCAAAAATCCCGTAAGCATTTTCCACAGTCCTGTCATTGTGCGTGAGCATTACGATCAAATGCGGTTTGTCCATATTTATGAGCCTGCCTTTTTCATCATTTCACGTATGTTATTCCTGTTGATATTCATTTTTCCACTCCGTTAATCAGACTTTCACACCAAAGGTGCGCTGAAACTTAGGGGGTTACCGCTAACTTTCAAACTTTTTCTCCCGACATCATAAAAGCTGTTATTTACAGTATACACCAATTTCCGCCGCTTGTCAACAGCACACGAAACAAAACACGGCATATAACTTATGTTCATACAAGCTATACGCCGTGTTTTTCAATGGAATTTTTTCTCAACCCTTTATCACAATATCCTCCGACATAGCGCCCTCAATGGTAAAGCTTTCGGGATAATATTTATCTTTTTCCTTGTCGTAATTTGCTGCGGGAATAACTGCAACAGGCTTTACGGCAAATGTGTATTTACTGCCGGATTTAAGAGAGGATAATTTGCAGGACGTACCCTTTGTTGTACTCATAAGCTTGTACTCACCGCTGTTTAATTTTTGGTAAATTTCATAATATGATGTACTCGGGATATTGTCCCATTTTATTGAATTACTCTCATTATGCACTGTCGGCTGAACATAGCTTTTTAGTTTAGTTTTCATAGGAATTCCATAGAACTCTCCGAATGCACTCCTATCAATCTCAATGTCAAAGGACGGAAGATATAATTCCGATAATTCATAACATCTTTGAAATGCATCGCTTCCAATGCTTTTCAGTTTTGATTCTCGGGGAATTGTTACCGATGTAAGCTTTTCGGCACTCCAAAAACAAAACTCGGGGATTGTTTCAAGCTCGCAAGGCAGCTTGATTGATGTTAAATTATCAATACTTAATGCCCCGCGTTCCATTTTTTTTACACTGTCGGGAATAATAACACTCGTTAAATTCCTGCTGCTTGACAGCGCATATTCGGCAATAATTTCTGTTCCGTCCGGTATGATGTATTCTGCCCTCTCATCATATTCGGCATATGATATAAGCCTTTTCCCGTCCTTGCTGAAAATAACGTTATCAACGCATTTCAGATAATTATTTTTGGGATTAAGATCAATTGTCTTAAAACGGCAGCCTCCTCTTATATTCACAACAGCAACGCCGTTGATACTGTCGGGAATTTTAATAGCCGCATTGGAGTAATCCCGACCGTCGCCTGCCCAAAAGATCGTATAACCGCTTTTCTTGCTGCCCTCCCACCACCAGCTGCGTATGTTGGGTACAGAATCATTGTCGGGATATTCATAATAAAGGTTATATCCTTTATATACTCCGTCACCCACTTCCGATTCCGAGCCTTCAACATATACGGGAACATATTCGGCTTCATCAAGAAATTCACTGTCATCCTCCGTATCGGCAAACACCGATACTGACAGCGGCAAAATGATAAGTGCTGCAAGCATTGCCGTTAATGTGCGTATTTTCATTATCATCACAAATCCTTTCCTTAATTCCCGAAACGGAAAACAAATTAAAGGTCACAACAGCCATAAAAATTATACCACAAGCATACATTTTTGTCAATTATTTTATTCTGCTGTCTATGTTGCCGGTGCTGCAAAGTACCGTTCATTCAATACATTATTTTGCATTTCACCCCCCGCACCTTGCAGCTTACCGAAAATCGGTTGACACCGCAAAGCATTCCGTGTTATGATGAATATACAGAAAAACGCAAGGGAGAATGGAATAAAAATGAATGCGATAACCCTAACAAACATCACCAAAAAATACGGCGAGCACACAGCCGTAGACAACATTTCCTTTTCGGTAAAGCAAGGCTCGTTTACGGGCTTTCTCGGAGTGAACGGAGCGGGAAAATCCACCTCGATAAATATGATGTCAACCCTCCTGGAGCAGGACTCGGGAACGATCGAGATATGCGGAGCGGATACCAGAAAGGACAGCAAGACCGTCCGTGAAAAAATAGGCATAGTTTACCAGAACAACGTCCTCGATGAACTGCTTACGGTCAAGGAAAATCTTCTTTGCAGAGGAATGCTCCATTGCAAAGGTGCAAAAAATTGCAGCGCAAAAAAGCAAGCCCTTGACAGACTTTCCGAGCTGGAGGAAATTTTCTCCCTCAAAGAAATTCTCGGAAAAAAATACCGCACACTCTCGGGCGGACAGAAAAGGCGGTGCGAAATAGCCGCCGCCCTTATGCACACCCCCGAAATACTTATCCTTGACGAGCCTACCACAGGACTTGACCCCTCCGCACGACAGGAGGTCTGGAGCATTATAGAAAAGCTCCGCAGGGAAACCCGTATGACCGTTTTCCTCACCACCCATTATATGGAGGAGGCAGCCGAAGCGGACGATATAATCATCATCAGCAAGGGCAGGATAATAGCCCGAGGACTGCCCCATGAACTGAAGGAAAAATACGCTGCGGATCATCTGAAAATATACTGCAATGATTCCGGGAGGCCGAAGCTTTTAAAAGCTTTTTCTCAAAGCGGGGCAAAATATTCCGAGGAAAACTATGGACTGAGAATTACCCTTGCTTCCACAAAACAGGCGCTCCCGCTTCTTGATATTCTTGACAGGGCGGGAAATGATTTCGAGGGCTTTGAGGTCATTCAGGGAACTATGGATGATGTGTTTCTTAATGCGACAAGGGAGGATATAAGATAATGGTAAAATTCTGGGAGCTTACAAAAAGAAATTTGCTGATTTATTTCAGGGACAAAGGAGCGGTGTTCGGTTCACTGCTGTCAATGCTGATAATCATTGCGCTTATGCTGTTTTTCTTAGGGGATATGAGCATAGAAGATATCACCGAACTGCTGGCAGGGCTGCCGGGCCATGACACGTCAAACGATGAAAGCAATGCCGGGCTGCTTGTGCTTGTCTGGACGGTTGCGGGAATAATCCCCATAAATGCGGCTATGGTAACGCTTTCCGCCCTGTCCTCTATCATAAAGGACAAAACCTCGGGAAAAATAAATTCCATATACACCTCTCCCGTCAGCCGCCTCACTATTGCGCTTTCCTATATTTCGGCAGCCTGCGTGGCGTCCGTTATCGTCTGCCTTCTGACCCTGGCTGTTTCGGAAATTTATCTTTGCTCTGACGGACTTGCAGCCTTTACATTTTCGGAGCATATGAAAATATTCGGCATGATAATCGCAAATTCCTTTACATATTCTGCTATCATGTACCTGTTCGCCGTGCTTGTCAAAAGCGAGGGCGCATGGAGCGGATTCGGCACGGTCATCGGCACACTGGTGGGATTTTTCGGCGGGATCTATCTGCCCATAGGTCAGCTTTCCGAGGGACTTGCAGGCGTTATGAAGTGCACTCCCGTAATTTACGGCACAGCAATGTTCAGAAGCGTTATGACAAGCGCCATAACAAACACCACCTTTGCAGACGCCCCCGATGTTATGACAGAGGAATTCAGGAAGGTCATGGGAATAGACCTTGAAGCATTCGGAAGCGCAGTGCCGCCTGCCGTATGCGTTGCAATCGTTATCGGGTTCGGCATTCTGTTCACAGCCGCAGGAGCAGTAACCACAAGTCTTATGAAAAGGAAAGACAGATAATGAAAATAATAATCGAAACTCCCCCCGAGGGAGCGGAGGACGAAATACTCATCCGCTGTCATGAGCTTGACGAGGAAGTTATGAACCTTATTTATGCCTTAAAGCAGGGGCATACCAGCATTACCGCCTACAGAGGCAAGACTATCCTCCGTCTTTCCCCTAAGGATATATATTATTTCGAGTCGGTGGACAACAAGGTATTCGCCTATTGCGAAAAGGAAGTTTACGAGGTAAAGGAAAAACTGTACGAGATCGAAAGTATTTACAGCAAGACCGATTTTCAGCGTATATCAAAATCGGTCATCGTAAATATTTTACGGATAGAGTCAGTGTCGCCCACTCTGGGTGCAAGGCTGGAGGCAAATTTGCAGAATGGCGAGAGGGTTGTTATTTCGAGGCAGTATGTGCCCGACCTGAAGAAAAAGCTTGGGATAGCAGAGAGGTGAAAGACAATGAAATTTTTTTCGCATCTGGTGAAATATTTCTCATATATCACTACAGGTATAGTATTTGTATTTATCGTTATCCAGCTTAAAGAGGGTTACGACACGCTGGACACAAAGACCCTTATACAGATCCCCTGCGCCGGCTTTGCGACGGCGCTTGTAACGACCGTGTTTCTCATCGGCAAGTGGGAGTTGCCGGTGGCTTTCGGTTTCAGGGTAGCTTTGCATTATCTGACAATGCTTACAATGATGATTATTATCGGGATATTGTTCGGGTGGATAGATTTTGATTTTACCGGCATAATGACAATGGTCATTACCACGGCGGCGGTATATATATTTACCTTTGCGGTGACTTATATTTCCGTGAAAAACGAAGCAAACGAACTTAATACCGCACTCAAAAAAATGCGTTCTGAAAAATAAAACGCTCAGACTCCGCTGTGGCTTTCCCCCTCAAACGCCGGGGGATTGGCTTTTTCCCCCTCATACGTCGGGGGATTGGCTTTTTCCCCCCTCAGACGCCGGGGGATTGGCTTTTCCCCTACTGCGCCAAGGAATTTCCGCCGCTTCCCCTACTGCGCCGAGGGACTGCCACCGCTTCCCCTGCCACGCCGAGGAACTGCCGCCGCTTCCCCTGCCACGCCGAGGGACTACCGCCACTTCCCCTACCACGCCAGGGCACTGCCGCCACTTCCCCTACCACACCGAGAAACTGTCGCCGTTTCCCCTACCACTCCAAGGAATTGTCGCCGCTTCCCCTACTGCGCCAAGTGACTGTCGCCATTTCCCTTACCACGCCGAGAACGACAGGCAATTGCAACTTGCCTATTAAAATGAAATGTGACTTTGTTTGCGGAATGCTTAACTTGTCTGGTAACTGCAAGTGATAGTGCAAAGGGGAACACCCAAAGAGAGGGGAGGGGGGTTCTTGCGAATAGGGGGCGTGGGTCACCCCCCT